>JBELHI010000121.1:1454-6168 GCA_042091475.1 Alteromonadaceae bacterium | reverse complement strand
GACATGGTAACCGCGCCCATTAACGCCCCTTTGTCTTTTGCTTTAGCAATTTCATCAACTGACAAGATATCTTGATACCAAAGGGGATCATGTTGAGCAATCACCTTGTCAGTGAACTGACTAAGACAGGCTTCAACGTCTACGTTAGGATCGTAAGGAAAAAGGGTGCACTTGGCTAATGATGGTCGGTAAGGAAACTCTTCATCAGGTACTTCTGACACACTGATGATCTGACCGTTTTTTTGTAATACTTGTAAGAAGCGGTGGGTGTCCGTCACTTTATAGCTTGTGTAGTTAAATACGACTTGGTCAATCATATAGGACAATGAATACAATGACTTGTCTTGCCGTGCCTGATTATCAAGCTGTGCCAAGTTAGTTAGTTCGTCGGTCGTTAGGGGTTTGGTAGCACAACCAACCAATGCTAGGGTGCTCAACAAAAAATAATAAGTTAGCTTCATGTAACCTTTCATCGCATATGGTAAGTCACTGACACGTTACTGTATAAGACTTCACTTGTCATCTTTACTTTTATCAGTAGCTAAGACAGGCTTATCAAGAGAGTATCACCTTCAAAGTTCTTTGCTTATCCTGATGAGTTGGCAGATGAGTTAATTTTTTTGAGGTAGAAAACAAAAAGGGATCTCAACGTGAGATCCCTTTAATCAACAACACATCAAACAACTGCTAGTCAGTTGCTTCCTCAACCACTGGAACAATTACCACGGTCAGCGCGGGGTTAACTGCACTTGGGCCAGCAAGGGTGAAACGTACCTTGGCATCAGCATCTAAGGTCAATGACAAATTACCCGAACTACCGCCCGCAGTGAGTACCATGCCTTGGCTCAATACAATGGTACCGTCTTGGTCATCTGCGGTACCAAAGTTAATGGCATCGCTCCAGCTCTCATCAGCCACTTTGAAACCATAAGTACCGGCAGTTAATGGCATTTCCAAGCTGTAGATACTGTTACCTTGGTATTCCATGGCGTTATCAGTACCCCAAGCATTCATATCGCCTTTGATGTAAACCGCGGTCTCAGCAAACATTTTAGTTGGCTCCACAATCAGACTTGGCGTGTCATTCACATTCAGGGTGAAACTGTACTGTGTAGACGCCGCTACTGTCATCTTAATATTTTGACTGTCAGCACCCACCATCAGTGTATGGGCAGTCGCAATAGTCGTGTCTTGATCATCAACCATGGCACCGTGAATATGGCTTTCCCAGCTATCATCTGCCATTTTAAATTCATAGTCACCTTGAGTGAGCTCAACCACGGCACGGTATACACCGTTGCCGTGATAAATTAGCGCATCTCGTGCGGCCCAATCCGATGTCATAGAGCCACGCACATACAGTTGGGTTGTGCCAATCACATCATGGGCTTTTAATACCTTGATGGTCATAGCATCAGCATTACTGGCGTGTAACTGGAACAGGTAATCACCGGCATCAACAATGTCTAGTGATAAGTTAGTCTGACTATCATGTACCACACCCAAGGCCTCACCTATGACCACGGTACCACTGTCAGTGGCACCCAAGTTAGGTGTTGTCCAATCGGCATCTGCCATCTTGAATTCATAGCTGCCAGCCTCCAGTGTCATAGCCACTTGATAAACACCTTGACCCAGGTAGGTCATCACATTGTCATTAGTCCAATCATTCATTGCGCCTTTTAGGTATACCGCTGTGCTAGTGAATGGAGCAACGTCACTGTCTGGCGCTGACTTGGTTGCGTCTAATGGATACGCATCGTCATCATCACTCACACCATCATTGTCATCATCAGTATCGGCATTATCACCAATATCGTCACCATCTGTGTCCACGGTTTCTGTGGGATCATTCGGGAATGCATCGGTACTGTCAGCCACACCATCATTATCTGAGTCTACTACGCTACCCGCTTTTGCAGCCACCAGCACAGTGGGCGCATTCGGGTTAGGGCCCATAAGGGTAAACACGTAAGGTGCTTCGTTAACAATCGTGAGTTTCAAATTATCTGGGTTGTCTGCGCGCTCAAGGGACAAGCCAGTGCCCAAGGTCACTGCATTACCATGGGTTTCACCACCGCCAACATTAACAGCCGCCCAATCAGCATCCGCAAATTTGAACTCATAATCACCAGCACTGAGCACAAGTTCGGTTTGGTATTTCCCCTCACCCACATATTCCATTAGGTTATCTGTACCCCATGAATTCAATGAACCACGCAGGTAAATTGGCGTATCACCGTAAAGTTCTGCGCTGTAAACAGACAGTGTCAATTCATCAGCATTGCCCGCATTGAGCATGAACAAGTAATCACCGTCTACCGGCAGTGACAATGTCATGTTGTCATTGCTACCTTGAGCGACAACTTGCTCTTCCATCAATAACACATCAATATCGCCGTCAGCAGCACCCAAATTCACCGTTGCCCAATCGTCAGAGGCAACCTTGAATCCATATTCCCCTGCCGTGGCCGTAATCGCCAGCTGGTAAGTGCCGTTGCCTTGGTAGGTGAATGCATCATCCGTACCCCAGCCGTTCATATCACCACGCAAGTATACTGCGGTACCGTAATAAGGCTCTTCAGGTTTCACGGTTAACACTGGCGCACTGGTGTCAGACGCATCTAATGCGAACAAGTAGTCGGTGGTTTCTGTAATTTCAATACTGATATTTTCACCAGCACCTGACAATGTGAGTGAGTCACCACTCACCATGGCGGTGTCTACATCAGGCGTACCATAAATGATGCTAGACCAATCAGCGTCTGCAACTTTAAAGGCATAAGTACCAGGCTCCAGTGATTTCACTAGCTGATAAACACCACCGCCCATGTAGGTCATTGGATCATCAGTACCCCAGCCGTTCATTTCACCTTTAATGTAAATAGTGGCGTCAGCAAAAGGTACCACATCGGGTTGACCTGCCGTGGCAAGTGCACTCAAGCCTGACCCTTGTTGGTCACCTTGAGGCTTAACAAATACCACAGTGCTCATGGCGGGTACTGTAAAAGTGCCCATGGCCGTTTCTGAGTCTTCAGAGAATGAAGCATCAGTGTAAGCACTGTCTACTGAGTTAGCGTGCAGTGGATGTAATTGGAAGCCAGATGCGGTACTTACTTCATGACTGATCATGGCATTGGTGCCGTTAACCACCACAACCATGGCATCATAATCCACGTCCAAATCTAACCAATCCGTCCCGTCATCAATACTCATGACAATCAGGCCTTGTTGCTGACGCTTACCAATATTGTGGAAGCCAACACGGTCCATAATGTCTTGTGCCGTGGTTAACCGGAATAACGGAGACGCCATACGAATAGCCAAGAACTCTTTGAACACATCTGCCGCATACTGAATATCAGAAGCCGCTGGTTTCATACTGCCCGTTGACGCAAGGTTGGACAATTTAGCTTGTGCATTTTCATACTCACCCAGTGCCAAGTTGTTTGGATACTCAATGGGTAAGCCTTTGTTCCAATTGTTATCAGACAAAGTAAAGTCAACGCGGTTGTACCAGTCACCTGCATCATAGGTATTACGGTCTAGTGATTTAGAGCGCAAGAAGTCGCCGCCCATTTGCAAGAATGGAATACCTTGGGATAGCAACACAATAGACTGAGATACATTTTGTGCACGTACGCGCTGAGCCAATGTCAAATTAGCCGGTAACTCTAACTGCAATTTATCCCATAAAGTCAGGCCATCATGCTTAGATATGTAGTTAATGATATCCGCGGGATCTTTAGCGTAACTGCTAGGACCATAGCTGCTGCCCGTTGCGGCGTTACCGCGATTACTCAGCAAGGTGTAATCAGCCAAGGTACCTGCCATGCCCAAGCGAATCAGATCCTGAGCATTTAACTCAGCCGCGTTGGAAGCATCTTTGTTGCTAAATAGTGCGCCATAACGCACGGCATCACGCAAGCGGTCGTTGTAGGTACCAATTTCAGAGCCTGCTAGGTTTTGCTGGTTTGCTTCAACAAAGCCGCGGTCTGACTCACTGCCTTTGTACCAACCTTCACCATAAAAATAAACGTCTTCGTCAACCGCCTTCACCAGCTCACGAGCCGCAAGCATCTGATCCACACTACCATGACTCATGATATCAAAACGGAAAGCATCAACACCGTAGTGTTGTGACCACAACAGTAAAGAATCTGTCATGAACTTATCCATCATATTATGGGCTAGCGCGGTGTCATTACAGCAAGTTGATTGTTGCACTGTACCGTTGATCAAATCACGGGCGTGGTAATAACCAGGGACGACCTTATCAAATACCGAGTTGTCATACATGCCTGCGGAATTGGTATGGTTGTACACAACATCCATAGCTACACGGTAGCCCATGTCATGTAGGGCTTTTATCATGGCGCGTTTTTCAGTAATGCGGGCTACGCCATCAGCATCACTGGCATAACTACCTTCTGGTACATTGAAATGTTTAGGATCATAACCCCAGTTATAGGTGTCATAACCGCGGATCTGATTCATGATAGTGGCTGTGTTGGGACCTAACGCTGTTTGACTATCTAGTAACTGCTGTAAGGTTTGTGACTTATCCGCCACGTCTGTACACAAGCCTGCATCACGCTTTACGTTACAAAAGTCCGCAACGGTGCTACTGAGTGACACCGCACGTAGAGGATCTTCGTTAACCGTACCAATGTCATTGGTGGGCAGTAAATGGAAGTAACTCACACCCGCGTCA
>JBELHI010000121.1:0-1354 GCA_042091475.1 Alteromonadaceae bacterium | reverse complement strand
CAAATCACCACTATGATGCCAAATACCGGTAGCAGCATCTTCAGTCATGTTATAACTGGCATTCAAGGTTTTATCTGCATTAAATACCTGTAAACGCACGGCCTGTGCCGTGGGTGCCCAAACCGCGGTATCAATACCACTGTCTGTGTACTGTACCCCTAGGGTTGCATCATCAGCATCTGCTTCAGCCAAGGTATACAGCTGGTCTAACACACGGGCTGTTTGTACATGAGAGGCAGTGATTGCTTGGCCGTCCGCATTGTAAGCAACCAAAATCATTTGCCCTTTAAGCACGGCTTTAGCAGCATCAGCGTCCCACTCACCCGTGTAAGCAGGCCATTGAGAAATACGCGTATCAATGGCTTGCTGAGTCTCAGTCAGTTCAACAGAATTAAGCGCAATAACAGTACCGTTAAACTGGTTATCAGTGTTGGCTTTCAAACCTGCGTCTGCTGAGAAGTGCAGTTTTACATGGTCCACACCGTTAGTATCGCCACCCCAAACCAAGGTGTTAACATCAATCCAATGGGCGGAGCTGTCTTCAATTTTAACTAAGGGTTGGCCAAGGGTTGGCACAGGAAATTCATAAATGCTGCTATCACCCATAAAGGTGAAGTTCATTCTGACAAAGCGTTCATCATCCTGATTTAATGGCATCATTAAATCCGCTGAACCCAAGGCTTTCTCATCGCCCTTGTGCACAATCATGTTTGCGCAGTCAGTGTAACCCTCTTTCAAGTTAAGTACCCAGTAGGCACCATAGGTAGGATCAATGCCATCAAAGGCTAATCCATCACTCCAACTGGTGGCAATAGAGACATCATCATAGGCGTCACAAGCGGTATTGTTCCAGGTATGTAGTACCCAGCCAGCATAGTCATCACTGCGCTGATCTTGGTTACCAGCACCACTGGCATCCAAATTAAAATACAGCACGGATTGATTAACTGCAGGGGTTACATTTACCGCCGGTGCTTCTGGGTTAAAGCCAATCTCACAAGCATCCTGAGTCTCATTCAGCACTTCTGGTGCAGCACATACTGGCGGTGGCGGTGCAACACATGCACTGCCTTGGGCATTGAGCTCATTCGGTAGGTCACAGGTTAGCAGCACCTCGCCTGATTGAATGGATTCTTCACCGCCACAGGCAGTGAGTAATATGGAAAGCGTACTTACCGCAACAGCTTTCCCTAAAGTATTTTTAATCATCATTATTTATTCTCCTTCAAACTACCCACTTACAGTGAGTAGGTGAATCCCATGAATGCCTGGCGGCCAAAATATTGGATAGTGCCGGTAATTGCTTCGGAGCCAAAATAGCTCATGGTAGGTTCATCTGTGAGATTATTCATTT
>JBELHI010000120.1:0-6187 GCA_042091475.1 Alteromonadaceae bacterium | reverse complement strand
ATACACCTAATTAATCAAAAAGATAAGTATAAAAAGTAATTTCTAGCAATTATTTATTAAAAAGATGACGAAAAATGTAATAAAAACCGATTTAACCAACTGATTTAATACCTTATATTGTTTTAAACTGTGCATAGTAAACAAAAAAGCCCAGTATAAAACTGGGCTTAATGTACAGATTAATGGTTATTTTTTCTTTCTTTTATCTTCTGCAGACCAGCGGCCATCACTATGCCAAGCAGACCAACCTGTGGCCTTGCCTTCACTATTTTCAGACATGACATATTGTTGTTTAGTTTTGCGACTATACCTAACCACAGTATCAAAACCATCTGGATCGCTGACTGGTGCATCTGCTAAGTAATAAAATTTAGCTGAGATTCTGTCCCTAAATTGCTTCAGTTCCTTAACCAGTGGGGCTCTTGTTTCACGAGCCTTTGGAAAGGTGTGTGCCGCTAAGAAAATACCTGAGGCACCATCCCGTAAGACGTAATAAGCGTCAGACTTAACACAGGCGAGTTCTGGTAAATGTACTGGATCTTCTTTTGGTGGCGCTGCTTCACCATTTCGCAATAGCTTACGGGTATTTTTACACGCTTCGTTGGTACAGCCAAAATACTTGCCAAATCGACCATTCTTTAATTCCATGTCATGGTCACATTTATCACATTCAATCAATGGTCCGTCATATCCTTTGATCTTGAACGTTCCTGATTCAATGCTAATGCCATCGCACACCGGGCTATTACCACAGACGTATAACTTACGGGTTTCATCAATGAGGTAAGAATCCATCGCATTTTCACATTTTTGACAACGGCGTTGGGTTCGCAATTGTTCAATTTCTGCATCTTCTGATACTAATTCTGCCTCATCGCCAGGGGCAAGACTCATGGTATGGGTACATCTTTCTTTAGGCGGTAGCGCATAACCTGAGCAGCCCAAAAATACACCCGTGCTCGCTGTGCGGACCATCATATTGCGACCGCATTTGGCACATTCCACATCAATTTCAACCGCTTCGTTTGCACGCATGCCGCCATCATCAGTGGGTTTCTCGGCTTTCAATAGGTTTTCATAAAAACCAGTATAAAATCCGTCGAGTACCGACTTCCAATTTCGTTGTCCACCGGCAATTTCATCAAGTTGCTGTTCCATTTTTGCGGTAAAATCAAAACTGATAAGATCATCAAAACTTTCAAGTAAACGGTCGTTAACAATCTCGCCCATCTTTTCTGCATAAAAGCGTTTATTGTCTAATTTGACATAGCCTCTGTCTTGTATGGTGGAGATGATACTAGCGTAAGTAGATGGTCTACCAATGCCACGTTTTTCTAACTCTTTAACCAATGATGCTTCGTTGAACCGCGCAATTGGCTTGGTGAAGTGCTGTTTAGGCTCTACTGTCTCAAGTGCCAAATGGTCACCGGCATTAAGGTCTGGCAACATAAAATCATCAGCGTTTTTCTTTTTCAGCTGTTCTTGTACACGGGTCCAACCGTCAAATTTCAATACTCGCCCTTTGGCCTTCAATTCATACACTGAAGCGGCTGTGCTATTAGCACTGTTAGCATTCACTGTAAGAGTGGTCGCGTCGTATTTTGCATTGGTCATTTGACAAGCTACAAATTGCCGCCAAATAAGTTCGTAAAGGCGCTGGGCATCTCGCTCCATTGTGGTCAAAGATTCAGATTTAACGACTACGCTTGACGGTCTTATTGCCTCGTGAGCTTCTTGTGCGCCCTCTTTACTGCCATAATTGATGGGGCCATTAGGTAAATATTTATTGCCGAAGTTTTTGTTGATGTATTCACGACAATTTTCAACCGCTTCCTGACTCAAGTTTGTTGAATCCGTACGCATGTAAGTAATGTGACCGGCTTCATACAAACGTTGCGCCATCATCATTGTTTTCTTTACCCCAAAGCCCAAGCGTGTGCTTGCTGCTTGCTGCAAAGTTGACGTGATAAAGGGCGCTGACGGCTTGCTTTGAGTGGGTTTAGATTCGCGACTAACAACGCTATATTCAGCATTTTCTAACGCGGTAACGGCTACCGTTGCTTGGTCTTTATTGACTGGTTTAAATGCATGACCATCGGCTTTCAATACCTGCATACGCACCGGCGCATTGGCTTGAGTGGTAAGGTTAGCATGGACATCCCAAAACTCTTCCGGTGTAAATGCTTTAATTTCTCTTTCACGCTCAACCACGAGCCTTACAGCAACAGACTGTACACGCCCGGCTGAAAGCCCTCTGGCAATCTTTTTCCAGAGTAAGGGGGACACCATAAAGCCAACAACACGGTCAAGGAAACGTCGTGCTTGCTGTGCATCTACCCGCGCCTCATTGACCACACCTGGAGTAGAAAACGCGTCTTGAATGGCGGTCTTGGTGATTTCATTAAATACAACCCGTTTAAATACTTTATTTTTAGGCCCAATGATTTCTCTTAGGTGCCATGCAATGGCCTCTCCTTCCCTATCCAAATCCGTTGCGAGATAAATGGTATCTGCTTCTTTGGCGAGCTTCTTTAGCTCTTTAACAACGTTTTCTTTGCCTGGCAATACTTGATAATGGGCATGCCAATTATTTGCTGGGTCAACCCCCATGCGATCAACTAACTTCTGATATTCAAATTCACGCAAATATTTTTGTTTCTCTTCCTCAGGTATTTTACGCAATTCTGCCGCCGGTCTTTTCGCCGGTGACTTGCCTAATGCCTTGGTTGGAAGGTCTCTTACGTGACCTACACTCGATTTAACAATAAAATCTTTACCTAAATATTTATTTATTGTTTTTGCCTTGGCCGGAGATTCCACGATCACCAATGACTTTGCCATATCAAACATTACCTATTGATTTATATTATATTTTACTTAAAACACCCGGAAATCCGATTGTTTCATGTTTTTTTCCTTTTTTAAGATATATCTACAAACTGAATAGAAAACAAGAACTTCTTGATATTTATCTTTTACAACAGCATTTAACCGCTCATAAATCCACCAGTTGATTGGTTAGATTAGATTTTTTCGTATACCATGCTGCTATGACAGTAAATTACGCAATGTCGCTGAATATAGATTGATGCAATCTAATGATAAAGTCTGATGGAGTTATACATGAAGAGTTTTGAAGCAAATTTTGACGGTTTAGTTGGTCCTAGTCACAATTACGCCGGGTTGTCTGAAGGTAATATCGCCTCTTTGTCAAACGCTGCCGATGAAAGTAATCCGAAACAAGCTGCACTGCAAGGGTTAGAAAAAATGAAGGCTCTTCATGACATGGGCTTACAACAAGGTATTCTTGCTCCTCAAGAGCGCCCAGATGTAAACGCGCTAAGACGTTTAGGCTTCAGTGGTTCAGACGGTCAAGTTATTGAGAAAGCAGCGAAGCAAGCACCACAGGTTTTTCTCTCATGTTGCTCTGCATCAAGTATGTGGACGGCCAATGCCGCAACAATTTCACCCAGCGCAGATACGGCGGATGGCAAAATACATTTCACCCCAGCCAATCTCACCAATAAGTTTCACCGCTCTATTGAGCCAGAAGTGACAGGCCGTATTTTAAAAGCCACATTTAATAATGACAGTTACTTCCAACACCACTTGCACCTACCGGATAACGATCACTTTGGTGACGAGGGTGCAGCGAATCACACGAGGTTGACAAGTGATTACGGTAATCGCGGTGTTGAACTGTTCGTCTACGGCAAATATGGTTTTGATTTATCTAAGCCCAAACCCAGTAAATACCCAGCACGTCAAACACTTGAGGCAAGTCAGGCCATTGCCAGATTACACGGGTTATCCGACGATAATACCGTATATATTCAACAAAACCCTGACGTCATTGACCAAGGCGTGTTTCATAATGATGTTATATCCGTGGGTAACGGTAATGTGTTGTTCTATCACGAGCAAGCGTTTTACGATACAAAAGCGACGTTAGCCGAAATTCAACACAAATTTGGTAAATCTCCACTACATTTCATCGAGGTACCAACCAAGAGTGTATCAGTAAGTGATGCCGTGAAAAGCTACTTGTTCAACACTCAAATCGTCAATATTGGTGATAAAATGGCGATCATAGCACCAAAAGAATGCCAGCAAAATAATGCAGTCAAAGCCTATTTAGACGCCCTCCCAGATCTAAATACCCCGATACAAGAGGTTCATTATTTTGACGTTAAACAAAGCATGAAGAATGGTGGTGGTCCAGCGTGTTTGCGTCTTCGCGTTGCACTGAACGAACAAGAATTAGCTGCGGTAAACCCGCATACGCTGATGTCAGATGACAAGTACTCTACACTAGTCAATTGGGTTGAGCGTCACTATCGCGACCGTTTGTCAGTAGCAGACTTGGCTGACCCAGCATTTCTACTTGAATCACGCGCAGCGTTGGACGAATTGACGCAAATATTGAATTTGGGCTCAGTATACCCGTTCCAACAGCAATAAGGACAAGTTAAACGAGCCCAAATGTTATCCCCTAACATTGGGCTCGCCTGTGTGATTGTCACCAGCTCACCACAACAATCATTGGCTAGTTTAAATCAGTAATTTAAGCAAGATATTAAAAAGCATCGAATTACTGAGTTAAGTACAAGAATCGATCGCAAATATCTATGACCTTTTGTTCAAATTTTGTTAATCTTTCTCGAATTTTTAAATTAGAGTCAATATAAGATGTTAAAAACAAAAAAACTAAGCCTTACGGCACGCATTTTTATTGCCATGTTGCTCGGTGTAGTAACAGGTTCTGTATTAAAACTACTATTCGGTGAAAATAACGACCTTACGTTATTTGGTGGAGCGTTTTCGACCCAGAGTTTCTTGGTTGACGGTATTTTTAATATCGTTGGTACCATATTTATTAAAAGCTTAAAAATGTTAGTGGTACCTCTAGTATTTGTATCACTTGTTTGCGGTACTTGTAACCTGAGTGATCCTAAACAACTGGGTGCCCTTGGTGGCAAGTCTGTGTTGTTATATGTTGTTACCACCGCAATTGCGATTTCAATTGCCATCAGCATGGCACTAATGATTAGTCCTGGGGAAGGCATCGCCTTGCTGTCTGAAGCATCATACACGGCTAAACAAGCCCCTTCCCTAGCGCAAGTCATTATTGATATTTTCCCTTCCAATCCATTTGAAGCCATGTCACAAGGCAACATGCTGCAGGTAATTGTATTCTCAATTCTGTTTGGTGTTTCCATAGCTCTGAGCGGTGAAAAAGGCGAAAAACTCAAGACCACGTTTAACCACTTAAATGACGTCATGATGCAGATGGTATTGATCCTAATGAAAATAGCACCCTATGGTGTGTTCTGTTTAATGGCAAAACTATTCACCGTTACTGAGTTTGAAACCATTATTAGATTAGGTAAATATTTTGTACTGGTGTTAACTGTGTTGTTTATGCACGCATTAATTACTTACCCAGTGCTACTCAAACTGTTGGCTGGATTAAATCCGCTACCGTTACTGATGAAAATGAAGGACGCGGTTATCTTTGCATTTTCTACATCAAGCAGCAGTGCGACATTACCCATCACCCTTAAAACAGCAGAACAGAAACTTGGCGTAGACAAGTCAGTAGCCTCATTCACGGTCCCCTTAGGCGCCACCATCAACATGGACGGCACTGCCATTATGCAAGGTGTAGCGACGGTCTTTATTGCCCAAGTCTACGGCGTTGACCTGAGTATTGGTGATTACCTAATGGTGGTACTCACAGCCACCCTAGCATCCATTGGTACTGCAGGCGTTCCCGGTGTGGGCTTAATCATGCTAGCCATGGTTCTGCAACAGGTGGGCTTACCGGTTGAGGGTATTGCATTAATTATTGGCGTAGACCGCTTGTTAGACATGACACGTACCGCAGTTAACGTTACCGGTGACTGTACCGTTGCGACTATTGTTGCAAACAGCGAAGGTGCCCTTGATAAAGACGTTTACAACAAGGTCAAATAAACTGCTTTAATGACCCGTGATTCATTGAATCACGGGACTTTCCCCTTCTTTATTCATTCCTTCTCACAATATGTGACCTTGTATTGTTGTCATCAATTGTTGGATTGCCGACAGCAATAAGTTAGGAAATAGCAAACCATTGCGACAATCACCCGCATCATACCGCCCGCAGGCACAAACGCAGGGTTGTTATGAGCCGCAGGAGCGGTGA
>JBELHI010000119.1:0-6299 GCA_042091475.1 Alteromonadaceae bacterium | reverse complement strand
CACAACCTTTATTTACAGTTTTGTGATTGAGTGAATAAATTTTAGTCAAAACGTGTATTTTTTGGAGAGTTTGATGCTTTTTTGATAGGCTAAACACAGTCTAATTAACGAGAGTATTATCTAACGTGTCTATTCGTCTTTATAAAAATATTGAACCAATGATCCCTAGCAATTGTTATATTGACCATTCCGCTATTGTTATTGGCGACGTCACTACAGGGCAGGAAACTAGTGTTTGGCCATTGGTGGTTATTAGAGGAGATGTTAATTCTATTCGCATTGGTGACCGTACGAATGTACAAGATGGGTCAGTACTGCATGTGACGCGTCGTTCACCCGCATTGCCAGATGGCTACCCTCTTGTTATTGGGGATGATGTCACCGTTGGCCACAAATGTATGTTGCACGGTTGCCGTATTGGTCATCGAGTACTGATTGGTATGGGTGCCATCGTAATGGATAACGTCATTGTAGAAGATGACATTATTATTGGGGCTGGCAGCGTTGTGCCGCCAAACAAGCATTTAAAATCTGGCTACTTATATGTAGGTAATCCAGTTAAGCAAACTCGACTACTCAGCGATAGTGAAAAGGGCTTTTTGAAAACCTCTGCCGAAAACTACGTGATATTGAAACAAGAATATCTCTCTGAGTAACTATTGTGGTACCTGGACCAATGACTTACCTCGGGTAGCGGCTTGGTTGTGGTGATGCTTGAGTTATCTGGCTACATTTTGTACCATACAGTATAAATACATGACGTATACCTTTATCAGGATTCAGGGCGCAATGAGTGAAGTAAAAAAACGGGGACGTCCAAAACAATTTGACAGAGACAAAACCCTTACCATGGCAACCCAGTTATATTGGGAGAAGGGTCTTGAAGGTATGTCGGTCAATTTTATCTGCCAAGCAACTGACGTTTCAAAACCATCACTTTATCGAGAATTCGGCAATGAAGAGGGTTTGCTAGCAGATGTAATAGAGCATTACGCTGAACATGTGATGAAGCCACTTAAAGATTTATTTAATTACCAAAACAGTTTTAATGCTGTGTTACACAACATTGCAGAACGTTTAATTGTATCCAGCAACAATGAGCAGCCACCGATGGGCTGTCTTATTATGAAGTTTCGGTCATCTAAGCATTTATTGAGTGATGTATTGAAACAAAAAATAGAGGCTGTCACCGAAAACACCCTTGCTATGTATCAACAGTGGTTCAGCCATCACAAAGAAAGTTTAGCGGTAAATGTGACGCCACGTTGCGCAGCTCATTACTTTGATACTCAGTTATCTGCCGCCATGATACAAATGCTGCGTGGAGATAACCCAGAATCGGTGCGAAAACTATTCATATTGGCACTGACAGCCATTGGCTTGCAAGCCTATAAAGTATAACAACCGCTGCTAGGCGGTGAACGGTAACTCAATGCGAGCTGCACCTACTAGCTCTGGATTGTCATTTAAATAATCAGCAATACTTTCCTCAATATCATAGGCGTAATCTGCCATAAAAAGCTCGATGTTATCAGTGTCTATTTGAGATATGTGACATTCAACTCTCATACCTGACACAAAAGCTATTAACACTAGCGTGTTAGAGCAAGGTTGATAATCATAACCATCTTGTATTTGTATCGCTTGATTCATTGTCTAGCCCCTAATATCTTTACGCAATGCGGCAAGAGTCATCTGTACATTTGGCGTTGCGTTTAGCCAGATAAAAAAACTTTCCGCGGCTTGGTTAACCAACATACCGAGACCATCAATGGTTTGATAAGCACCTTGCTGCTGTGCCCATTGGCAAAATGGGGTACTGGAAGCACCATATACCATGTCGTAGCAGGTCGTTTGCTGACCCACAACGTGCGTGGAAATTGGTGGGGCTTGACCACTCAATCCTGCTGATGATGCGTTGATAATAATATCAAATGTAAGGTCAGGTACCTCATTATATCCGCCTCCCTGTAGGCTTGGATGATTTAATGACTGCGCCAACTCAGTGGCTTTAGCAGCAGTTCGGTTAACAATGAATATGCTTTTTGGCGACGCATTTAATAATGGTAACAGTGCACCTCGGGTAGCTCCACCAGCACCTATAATTAATATTTTTGCACCGTCAATAGAGACACCGTGTTGCACCAGATCATTAACCAAACCGATACCGTCAGTATTATCACCATGCAGTAAGCCATTACTCATCCACAATGTATTTACTGCGCCAGCAACACGAGCCGCATCTGAAAGTACGTCACACAACTCAAATGCCTCGAGTTTAAAAGGAACGGTAACATTACACCCGACGCCACCCGTGGAAAAAAAATCAGTCACCGCCGCTTCAAATCCTTGTAACGGTGCTAACATAGCGCTGTAGTCAATGTCGATTTGGCATTGCGTGGCAAAATGGTGATGAATATAGGGTGACTTACTATGCCCAATAGGGTTACCAAATACGGCGAATTTTTTCATGAAAAACGTTTTAGTCCAATGGTTATCAAAGTTGTTTAACTTTACTCAGGGTAACACAAAGCAAAACAACAGCGCGTTATTTAATAGCATCGGCGGTGAAGAATCTGTCCATCAATTAGTCAATGCATTTTATGACATTATGGACACCACCCCGTCGGTCTCAGCGTTACGGGCGATACACTCAGAAGATTTGACCCAAGCACGCCATCGGTTTTATTTGTTTATGGTCGGTTGGCTAGGTGGACCGCCATTATTTGAGCAGCAGTTTGGCCACCCCAGGTTAAGACAACGCCATTTACCGTTTAAAGTCGACCAGTCAATGGTTTCACAGTGGCTATACTGTATGAATAAAGCGCTGGAAAATACTGTTGAAAACCCTAAACACAGAGAGTTGATATATCAACGACTATCGCAACTTGCGTATCATATGATTAACCAACATCCTCAGGCTGCAAAGACAACCAATCCTGAGGTTTGAGATAGTGCGCGTACAGTTTGTGTTCTGGGCTACCGACAATCGGTTTATACCCGTATTCCCAGCGAACTAAAGGCGGCATAGACATAAGGATAGACTCTGTTCTTCCACCCGTCTGTAATCCAAATAGCGTGCCTCGGTCATGGACTAAATTAAATTCAACATAACGACCGCGACGGTACAACTGGAATTCCCTTTGATGCTCACTGTATGCAAGTGCCTTGCGTTTTTCAATGATCGGAATGTAGGCATCTAAAAAGCCATTACCCACGGCTTGCATATAAGCAAAACTCGTATCAAAGCCCCACTGGTTAAGATCATCAAAAAATAAACCACCAATACCACGTGTCTCATCCCTATGCTTCACATAGAAATATTTGTCGCACCATGTTTTATACTCTGGATAGACGTGATCACCAAAAGGCTCACTCAGGGTTTTAGCAACCGAGTGCCAGTGTTGTACATCCTCTAAAAACGGATAATAAGGGGTTAAGTCAAAGCCTCCACCAAACCACCAAACAGGATCTTCCCCCTCTTTCTCTGCAATAAAGAAACGCACATTAGCATGGGTTGTTGGCACGTAAGGGTTGTGAGGATGAATAACCAATGAGACACCCAAGGCTTCAAAACGACGACCAGCTAACTCAGGTCGATGCGCGGTCGCAGACGCTGGCATTTCTGCTCCCATCACATGGGAAAAATTAACCCCACCTTGCTCTATCACATCACCGCGCTTCAGCACTCGGCTGATACCACCACCACCTTCTTCACGACGCCAACAATCCTCAACAAATTGGCCTTTGCCATCAACCAGTTCTAAGGTCTGACATATATTGTTTTGTAATTCGAGTAAGAACTGCTTAACTGCCGCCACTGACACTACACTTTGAGACATCTAAAATCCTTAATTACGGTCGAACAATATCGCCAGTCATGCTGTGTTTGATTTGACTCGGTGTGCCGCTAGTACCAACTGACCGATCAATAATATGTACTTTCTGGCCAAAGTAGGTTTTAACCTCAAAGGCGTTAAGTGCCGGAGCCAAGGTTGCTGGATTTGCGCTGGTAGAGACCAACGGCATGCCTAGTTCATTACACATCTGACAGACAATAGGATGAGCAGTAATACGCACAGCAATAAAATCTGATTGTCCCGTAATCCAATAGGGTGCATCGACTGATTTGGGTAATAGCCAAGTAACGGGACCAGGCCAACTAGAAAATATATCCGGACGACGCTCGAAAGGAATGGCCTTATCATCAACAAATTCGACAAGCTGAGAATAATTACTGGCAATTAAGATCAGCCCTTTATCCACAGAGCGTTTTTTTAACTGTAAAATGGTATTAACTGCGGTTTCACTTTTGGGATGACAACCTAGACCAAATACCGCTTCAGTTGGGTAGGCGATCACGCCATCATTGACAATATGTTGCTGTAATTGATGAATGTCACTTTCTGTTAGTTGATTCAAGGTAATGCCTGTTTAATTAAGCCGTTGAGTAATTATTACTGCTTTGAGTCATATCTTCAACCGCTGTTATGCGGAGTCGAGATCTAGCGTCTGCTTGTGTTGGCAGCTTTTTTCTGGGCATTGTAAAATATCGCCTCTAGCCGTGTGTTTCTTGACCATAACTGGAAACTGGCATGCCTTGCAGACCGTGGCTACAGGCGGGTGATTGACTGCATATTTACATTTGGGGTAATTGTTACAAGCAAAAAATGCTTTACCAAAACGACTGACTCGTTTTACCACACGACCGGTTTCGCATTTAGGGCAGCAAACGCTATCGTCTGATTGCTGTTTTAGTGATTGCATGTGTTGACACGTGGGAAATTTGGAACACCCAATAAACAGTCCGTAACGGCCCTTTTTTATGACTAACTCACTGCTACACAGGGGACATTCAGACCCATTCATGACCTTTACGGTCTGCACGTCATTGTCGCCGTCATTAACCGGTTTGGTGTAACAACACGAGGGATAATCGCTACAGCCTATAAAGGCACCCGTACGACCATATTTGATCATTAGGGAGCTACTACACTGGGGACAATCGCCCAGATTATCAGAGTCTGGGCTAGTAAACAGTGAGGCGTCTATTTTTGTCATGGTATTCCGTGTTAGTGAATCGCACCGTCGGCTTGTTCAAATAGTAGTTCTTCCATCTGAGCGTAGGCAATTTCCTTACCCGGAACATTGAACAACACCATCAGCACCACCCACTTCAAATCTTCCAAACAAAACTCAGACGATTCAATTTCCATCACTCGGTCAATAACCATTTCCCTCGTCACGGAATCCAATACTTGAATTTGCTCCAAGAAAACTAAAAATCCTCGACACTCCACATCAAGAATTTGCTCTTCCTGCAAGGTATATACTCTTATAGCATTGGGCGCTGACAGTCGATTTAAATAAGGTGTTTGTTCACTTTCCTGCAATGCTGTGAGCTTCTCTAACCATGCCAACGCTTTAAAAATTTCGTCATGATGAAAGCCGGCACGCACAAGTTCATCTGTCAACTGATCTTGGTCAACGTAAACTTCAGTTTCACTGTGCATGAAATTCTCAAATAAATACATGAGGATATCAAACATACATTACTCCTCGACCTTAATATAGCCACCGGGAACCGCGGCAATTTTGCCATTGAGTTCATAATTCACTAACTGGGGTAACAGGTCATCGACACTGATTTTTGTGCGCTGGACAATGACATCTATGGGTGTTACCTCATACTCTATACTATACAATACTTTATCTGACGAACGGCAGTTGTTTGTAGTTTTTTTTACTGCAACGTTCTTTATTCTCTGTTTGTGGTAACTTTGATCAAAATAATATTGCTCCTCAATGTCATCTACTGACTCAACTAAGTTAGCCCCCTGCTTCAACAACCAATGACAACCGCGCATATTGTTATTGTTAATATTGCCCGGCACTGCAAACACATCTCGGTTTTGCTCCAGCGCATATTTTGCACTGATTAATGAGCCGCTTTTAAGAGCCGCCTCGGTCACTAGAGTGCCCCATGACATACCACTAATAATCCGGTTACGGCGCGGAAAATTATGCCCCAGTGGTGGTGTGTTAGGAAAAAACTCAGAGATTAAGCACCCTTGTTGTTCCATTATCTGTTGCGCCAGTGTTTGATGGCGACGGGGATAAATATTATCAAGACCTGATCCTAATACAGCAAGGGTAATGCCTTTGGCCGCGACAGCCGCTGTATGAGCAACGCCATCAACCCCAAGCGCCAAGCCACTGGTGATAGCCCACTCCCGTGCCACTAATTCAGTGGCCAATTCAGACGTTATCTTACGACCATAAATACTCGGCCCTCGCGT
>JBELHI010000118.1:0-6450 GCA_042091475.1 Alteromonadaceae bacterium | reverse complement strand
CAGCCTTTTTGTAAGCTGCGTATACTTTGATTGGATCGTGTCCACCACGGTTTAAGCGCCAAATATCTTCATCAGACATATTGGCAACCATTTCTTTCAGTTCTGGGTACTTACCAAAGAAGTTCTCACGCGTGTATGAACCACCCTTGGCTTTGAAGTTCTGATACTCACCGTCAACAGTTTCTGTCATCAGGTCAAGTAATTTGCCTGATGCATCGCGAGCCAACAATGGATCCCAATAACGTCCCCAAACCACTTTAATGGCTTCCCATCCAGCACCACGGAAGGTACCTTCAAGTTCTTGAATAATTTTACCGTTACCACGTACTGGGCCGTCCAAACGCTGTAGATTACAGTTAATCACGAACGTTAGGTTGTCTAGATTCTCCCTAGACGCAAGACCAATAGCACCCAAGCTTTCTGGCTCATCCACTTCACCATCACCCATGAAGCACCAAACGCGCTGGTTAGAACAATCTTTGATACCACGGTCTGTTAAATACTTTAAGAAGCGTGCTGTGTAGATCGCTTGCATTGGGCCTAGGCCCATGGAAACCGTTGGGAACTGCCAAAATTCAGGCATTAATTTAGGGTGCGGGTATGAAGACAAACCGTCACAATCTGATTCTTGACGGAACGAATCTAGTTGCGCTTCAGACAAACGGCCTTCAACGAACGCACGAGAGTAAATACCCGGCGACACGTGACCTTGAATAAATAGGAAATCACCACCGTCTTGCTCATTAGCAGCACGGAAGAAGTGGTTAAAACCAACATCATACAACATGGCAGATGACGCGAAACTGGCAATGTGTCCACCAAGTTCTAAGTTCTTTTTAGACGCTCTTAACACCATAACCAATGCATTCCAGCGAATAGCGTTACGGATACGCGCTTCAATACTTTGGTCGCCCGGCATAGTAGGTTCTTGACCTGCAGGGATTGTGTTCATGTAGGCAGTGGTGGCATCAAAAGGTAAATGAACCCCATTTCTGCGCATCTTTTCGATTAGGCCCTCAATGATAAAATGGGCGCGTTCGCCGCCTTCTTCTACCATCACCGCTTCTAAAGCGTCAAGCCACTCTTGCGTTTCTTGCGGATCGACATCGGTATGCATCATTTCTGACATGCTGCTTTCCTTTGTTATTAATTAATTTAAAAATTTTTCACGCTGTGCGTTACCGTACAACGCGCTGTAAACTGTTCCAAACCGTATTACAGGTTTAATGCGACACTAGATACGACGTATCGCTCGCTGCATTCTCGAATCCTGCCGATTAATATTCAGCAAGGTTTCTTCAATGAACGCGAGATGCTCGTTACTAGCCTGTCGCGCCAATTCTGGATCACTGTTAAGAATTGCCTCAACAATGTTTTGACGTTGAACATTAATCTGTTCAGCTGCCGTTTTATCTTTTTTTAGTACCGTGAGGTTACGTCTGATATTGTCTTCTAATAGACTTTGTAAGCTACGCACCACTTGCATCAATACAATGTTTTTTGAAGCCTCACACATACTCATGTAGAAGCTTACCAAAGCTGTAGTCTGCTGCTCAATGTCACTGTAACTACTAGTGACATTTTTAAACGCTTCAGCGACTTTTGCCAAATCATCTTCGGAGCCTCGCAATGCTGCGTAATATGCGGCCATGCCCTCAAGTGCATGACGAAACTCTAATAAATCAAACTGCGATTCACCGTGCTGACTAATTAAGTTCAACAATGGATCTGTCATCAACGGCGATAGTTTCTCTTGTACATAAGTGCCACCGCCTTGCTTGCGGTAGACTAAGCCTTTAGCCTCTAGTTTTTGTATGGCTTCACGCAGTGATGGCCTTGATACCGCAAACCGTTCTGCTAGCTCTCGCTCTGACGGTAGTCTTTGGCCTGCTAAAAACTGCCCTTTCAACAGCAACTCTTCTAGCTGTTGAACAATGACGTCAGACAATTTTTGTGGCCGAATACGCTGCATTTTCCTCTCACCGGTAAATTGGTCATACCAATTAACCACCGATTTTATTAAAAAATCAGCTCAGGGTAAATGAAAACTTTCGTTACAGGGTGAAATCTTCGTTAATACAACAATGAATCAAGCCCAGATAACCGTTTTACAAGGCCTGGAGGAGTGGTCAGACCAAAAGTAAAAAGCGCTTACCAGAATAGTTTAAGCGCTCAATTTTCAATCAACTAGTTATTTTCAATACTGTATGGTTAATTTAGTCCGCCGAGAATAGTCATTAGCGCTACCATCACTACTAACAACGCCACGGTTCTTTTAGCAAGGTTAACGTGGGCAGCCAGTTTTTCTATCTCCGGCGAATTAGTCACACTGACATCATCAGCGGCACTCGCGACAGAAACAATAAAATCTTTTACTGATAAGTTGTAGTGGAAGACCTTGTCTAACCACATGGGTAGCGCTCTGGAAAAATTCCCCACGACTAAATACCCAAAGGTAACAACCCGAGATGGTATAAAATCAAAAGCACGCAGTACCTGTTGTGCGGGTATCTCAAACTGCTCATCATTAACTGCTCTCTGAGCTAGTACGCTAGCAATCACAAACGCCAGCGCGCCGGGAGCGCCCAAAATAACAAACATCAATATCACGGCGGCATAGTGTTGGTAGTTATTTAAAAGTAAATGCTGGCCTATGGTAGCAGGTTCATCACAACCTAACTTCTCACAATGATGAGCGACCGCTTCAAGATCTTGACGACTCATACTCTTCATTACTTGTTTGTAATGGGCGCGGTTATTACCGTCCTGCATACAGAAAAACAAAATACCCGTCGACAATAACCACGGCAGTAATCCGGACAACTGGGCTAGTATTAGGCCGAGTATCACGCTTGGCAACACACAAACGCCAACAAGATATAACCAAATGGGCTGTTTTACCTTCTCTTGATGAGCAACTAACTTATCTAGATACCAATGCACAGGACGTTTCTCTTGCCAACTCAGCGCTACGTTAGCACTGTGCCTTATAAGCAGTACCGCTAATAAACTTAATAGTGTCATATTATGTCCTTAGTTATTTTCTGTCTAAACAGGGGCCAGTCGAAGGCGACTCCAGGATCAGATTTACGTGTTGGTGCAATATCACAATGACCAACAATAGACGGCAATGTGATTTTTGGGTATCTCTGCATTAATACTTTTGTTACTTTCACAAGTGCCTGATATTGGGCGTCAGTATAAGCAATGGTATCAGCACCTTCTAGTTCTATACCGATGGCGTAATCATTACAATTAGCTACCCCTTGGTAACTGGATTTACCCGCGTGCCATGCGCGCTCATCAAAGGAGACATACTGCTTAATCTTACCCGACCGAGTGATCAAGCAGTGTGCTGACACTTCGAGGCCTCGCAAGGTATTAAAATACTCATGGACATCACAATTAAGGGTACCCATAAACAGATCTGTAATATAATCTGTTGCATCATCCGCCAAAAACTGATTGGGTGGTAATGATATATTGTGGATCACCAACAAGCTCACATCGCCACGAGGACGTTGATTGTAATGGGGAGAATAATAGTGGATGGCATCAGACAGTCTGCCCTCTATGATTTCCAAAAATGATCCCCATATCAAATGTTAATATACTGATATTATAGGCGTATTATGAGCCTATTGAATAGCGAAATAACGCCCCAACGAGATAAAATTTGAGAGGATGCTATGTCTGACAGCAATAAATCGGGGAAATCTCCCATGGCCAAGTCCATGGCATTGCTTACTTGGATTGCGGTATTCGCCGTATTTGTGTTGTTCTTTCAAGACCAAATCAACGCAAAGCTCAATCCCAACCAAGCACCTGAGAGTCGTCAAATGGGTAATCAAGTAGAAGTAAAACTTAAACGCAATGCCGCCGGTCACTACGTCACCAGTGGCTTGATCAACAATCAGCCGGTGGTATTTTTACTTGATACTGGTGCAACCAATGTGTCAGTGCCGGGACACTTGGCATCCCGCCTAGGCCTGCGTTCCGGAGCCCCACAACGCGTATCCACCGCAAACGGCGACAGGATTGTTTATCAAAGTAACATTGATAGCCTAAACATTGGAAATATTAATCTGTATAATGTAGCGGCAAATCTAAATGACGGTATGCAAGGTGAGCACATTCTACTTGGCATGAGTGCCCTCAAACAGCTTAACTTTGTGCAAAAAGACGGTTGGCTCTACCTCACCCAAACCCTATAAAAGGATCTGACAGAAAAATGAATATCAGTATTGTGCCAAAAGCCCACATTCAACAATCCGTTGCCTTTGCACTGGCAGAAGACCTCAACGGTCTGTCGCCAGCGGAGGGTGATATTACCGCCAGTTTAATTCCAGCCAATCACCATGTAACAGCCAGAGTTATTAGTAGGGAAGAGTGTACGTTTTGCGGTAAGGCTTGGGTTGAAGAGGTTTTTGCTCAATTAAACAGTTCCGTCAGCATTACTTGGTTGGTGGAAGATGGTGTAAAGGTGAAAGCCAATGACACCTTATTTGAACTTCAGGGCAGCGCACGTGATATTCTTACCGGTGAGCGCACTGCGCTTAATTTTGTGCAAACCTTATCCGCCACCGCAACCACAGTAGCTCAAGGCGTTGCCATATTAGCAGGCACACAGACCAAGCTATTGGACACACGCAAAACTATACCAGGTCTGCGCACGGCACAGAAATACGCAGTTAGCTGTGGCGGCGGTCAAAATCACCGCATGGGACTATATGATGCGTATCTCATTAAAGAGAATCACATTGCCGCGTGTGGCGGTATTGCTCAAGCGGTAGCCATGGCTAACCAACATCACCCTGACAAGCTAGTTGAAGTGGAAGTTGAAAGCCTGACTCAACTAGACCAAGCACTGGATGCCGGTGCAAACATTATTATGTTGGATAATTTCACTATGCAAGATATGCAAACCGCAGTATCGCGGACCCGTGAACGGGCAAAATTAGAAGTGTCCGGCAATGTGACTATTGACGCATTACACTCGCTCTCTGCATTAGGCGTAGATTACATATCCTCAGGCGCCTTGACCAAGCACGTTACCGCGATTGATTTATCACTGCGGGTGATTGATTAATGCCAAACAGGGGGTCACTGTCTGTGGCCCCACAGTTAAACAATATAGGTCCCCAGCAACACCAAGCACCTCGTCATAAATACCCTATGGTATAAACCCATAAACAAGAAAGACTCATTAAAATAATACCTTTAGCCTTATTTGAACACCTTAAAACGCCAATTATCTCTGTCCTTTAACACAACACAATGTGTAGCATAGAAATGCCTGAAAAAACCTATTTTGAGTCAGCATTTTAAATATTAAAGTCACAAATGCACATGATAAAAAATAACAAAATATTTGATTAATATTTTTGGCGCCAGTGAAAGGAGTGCACATTTATATACAGAATATTAGCACCTGATGGTGTATTACTTACTGAGAAATTGTATGTGTACAAATAACAACAACCTACCTCTAGACAACAAAAATGACAAATATCAGCAAAGCGGCTTTAGTTTAGTGGAATTACTTGTCGTCATGGCCATTATCACTGTTTTATCTGCTGTTGCTTCCACCGCCTACACCAATAATTTAATTAATAGCCATAACCAAGCCATACAAGCGAAAGCCAGGCAAGTAAGAAACTTAGTCAATGAGTGCTATATGACTGATGGTGATGTGGCTGCTTGTGCAGTCTTTAACGTTGAAACAGCTGCTGCTGCTAATGCCATGGGAGTTGACGTTGCCCGCGGGGGACAAGCCGCTGGCGCTGGGGTGTACAGGGTTATTATTACTGCAATGACTGGCGCCCCGCCTGAGGCCGTTGCTGTTACACACACAGGCACGGTAGCCAACAATGCTATGACTTGGGTTCCACGGTAGACAACCCCATGACACCAATGATTTATAAAGATTACTTATTTCTATGCCATACCCCATCAAATTGAATAACGGAGAATAATGTCATGCTCAATACAATCGACACCACAAACGATCATCTAATCACTACAAACCATCAGAATACCCTTGGTATTGACTTACCGCCAAATAATGAAATACCGAAATATCGCAATAAAGCCTCGGCTACTCCGTTAACAAGAATTAAAAAAACATCTGGCTTTACCATCATTGAGCTCATGGTTGTGGTGGCAATCATTGGTATTTTAAGTTCAATATCAATTACCGGTTATCAATTTTTTAAAGACAGGGCTGAATTTTCAACCATGCGCGTACAGGCAGACAACCTACGCAAGCAAGTCGAGCGCTGTTTTAATCTTGGTGGACGCGCTGCTGGGTGTGAACCAGGAGGAGCTCGACCTGACTCACCGCCTGCAAACGTTGCAGCTGCCAATGGCGTCATTGGTTTGAGTGTAGCGTGGGTAGATCCTGATTATACTGTTGTTGCTACTAAACCTTTGGATTCAACTATAAACGGT
>JBELHI010000117.1:0-6579 GCA_042091475.1 Alteromonadaceae bacterium | reverse complement strand
GCTACGCCACGAAAATGACCGGGTCTACTAGCGCCACAAATAATAGAAGAGATACCCGGTACTTCAACAAAGGTTTGCTGTTCTAAGCCCTTGGGATACATAACCTCTGGGGTGGGTGCAAACACTGCGTCAACATTAAGGGCTTGCAGTGCCTCACAATCGCCAGCAAAGGTACGGGGATATTTATCCAGATCCTCATTCGCACCAAACTGCAGGGGATTAACAAAGATTGATACTACAACCACATCAGCATTGGCTTTTGCGTGGCGGACTAAGTCTAAATGACCGCGGTGTAAATTGCCCATGGTGGGTACAAAAGCCACACGTTGCTTGTTATGTTGCCACAGCATGCGCAGTGCACGCATGTCAGCAACGGTATTTATAATTTTCATATTCTTTTACTCAAAGCAATGCTGTGGTTCTGGAAAACGACCAGCCTGTACTTCTTCAATATACAATGCGACCGCCTTGCGAATATCACCGGTCTCCGCTAAATAATTTTTTGAAAATTTAGGCATGTAATTGGCACTGATACCTAACATATCGTGCATCACTAAAATTTGACCGTCGGTATGAACACCAGCGCCAATGCCAATGATAGGGATGGAAACGGCTTCGGTAATGCGTTGTGCTAATGCAGAAGGAACGCATTCTACGACAATACAATGCACACCCGCAGCTTCCAAAGCTATTGCTTCAGCGACAATCTTATCTGCTTGTTCACCGCTGCGACCTTGGATTTTAAAGCCACCAAATACATGGACTGATTGTGGCGTGAGGCCAATGTGACCACAAACGGGAACACCCCGTTCATTTAACCCTCGTACAACGTCAGCTAGCCACACACCGCCTTCTAGCTTTACCATACTGGCGCCAGCTTTCATCAGCTTGCCCGCATTAATATACGTTTGTTCAGGCGTTGCATAAGACATAAAAGGCATATCAGCAATGACTAGGGAGCGCTTAGCACCTGCTCGGACAGCGCGTGTGTGATACGCCATGTCCTCTATAGACACAGGTAGCGTATCATTGTGCCCTTGCAGCACCATACCTAAAGAATCACCAATCAAAATAACGTCTATTCCTTGCTCATCAAATAATTGGGAGAAACTGACATCATAAGCGGTAATAGCAGTTATTTTCTGTCCCTGCTGTTTCATGGTTTTCAAGACTGTAGTGGTTACTTTCTTCATATCAAATATCTGTTAATGATCTGGTTAATTAAAGTATTAATGACTTTACTGGTCGTTGGTCTATGGCAGTAAATTACGCCAATAACATCATTAGTCGGGTAAAATCTCTAGCCCATTGAGTGGACATTTTGCCAGTAAGTTTATCAATTTATCACCATCTGGCAACACGGTGTCAGGAGCAATTTCATGTAACGGGTATAGCACAAACTCGCGTTCTTTCATCCCATAATGGGGAATCACAAGATCTGGGGTTTCAATTATTTGATCACCATAAAGCAAAATATCTAAATCTAACGTGCGTGGCCCCCAGCGTTCTTGTTTACGCACTCGCCCATGAGTTTGTTCAACATGCTGTAGTTTTGTTAGTAATGCTTGTGGTGTTAATTCAGTCTCAATCGCTGCGACCGCATTGACATAATCTGGCTGATCTTGCGGTCCCATCGGCGTAGAGCCATAAAAAGACGAATGACTCACTAGTTTTGACTTTGGTAAGGTACCAATGGCAACCAAGGCTTCACGAAGTTGAGTTTTTGGTTGCCCAAGATTACTGCCAAGTCCGATATAAGCAATAGTCATGACTGTGGTTTTTTACTGCGCCGTTTGTATTTACGCTTCGGCTTGCCCTCAGAACTTTGCAGTGCACGTACCATTTTAATACGCTCACTTTCTTCAACGTCCTGAAATTGTGTCCACCAATCGCCAAGGTCTGCCAGTTCTCCGCCCTCAGTCATACCCCGTAACACTAAGAAATCATAAGCGGCGCGAAATCTTGGATTGCTAAGATGCTGAAATGCACGTTTACCGAAGCGTCGAGCCAAGCGAGATTGTAAGTGCCATATTTCACGGATCACTGCGGTAAAACGTTTCGGTATCATCACTCGCTGTAGTTGACGATCGAGCACGTCATTAATTGCCATATTGAAGGCATCCTGATGATTCAAGCCACCTTCAAATTTTAGCTTTTGCGCACGCTCTTCTACTGGATACCATAATAATGCCGCGTAAATAAAGGCAGGATTCACCGTTTTATCACTATTGATACGTTTATCAGTATTTACCAATACGTGTTCAATAAAGCGCATTTCACGGCTATCCTCAATTTTTATCTGGGCTGCCAGCACTGGGAATAATTGTTCAAATAAGTGGTACTCTCGCAATAAATGAAAGGTACTCAAACCTTGCCCTGATAACAACAACTTGAGTACTTCTTCAAAAAGACGGGCCGGTGGAATGTTGGCCAGCAATGATGCTAGCGCTGGAATTGGCTTAGCAGTATTCTCTTCAATCTGCATATTAAGTTTGGCAGAGAACCTTACTGCACGAAGCATTCGCACGGGATCTTCTCGATAGCGCATCTCTGGATCGCCTATCATGGCGAAGCTGCGCTTATTCAACGCGGCAACACCACCAGCAAAATCCGAGACGCTGAAATCGGCAATATTGTAATACATGGCATTAACATCAAAATCACGTCGCTGGGCGTCTTCCTCAATGGTACCAAATACGTTGTCACGGACTAACTGACCGTCGGTGTTTTGCTTGCCCAATTTAACATCGGATTCGCTATGATGACCTCGGAACGTTGCCACTTCTATAATTTCACGACCAAACATAATGTGCGCTAGACGAAAACGGCGTCCCACTAAGCGGCAATTACGAAACAATGCTTTCACCTCTTCAGGGGTTGCATCCGTGGTTACATCAAAATCTTTTGGACTCAAGCCCAACAATAGGTCACGGACACATCCGCCCACCAAATAGGCTTTAAAACCACCATTGTGTAAGCGATACAACACCTTAAGTGCATTGGGACTAATACTATCGCGGGAAATACCGTGTTCAGAACGAGACAACTGAGTGACTGATGCCGAGCCAGCAGAATCCGGTGACTGTTCGCCACTCTGTTCTGTTACTTCACTGGATGGACGGCCAAATAGCCGTTTAACTCGATTCAATACGCTCAAAATGCGGTCCGCTAGATAAATTATTTGGGGGGCAATGATATACTAGGATAGTCTAAAACGGAATGCTAAACAGCCAAATTGTCCCTGTTAGTGTGCAGTAATTAGTCTCATGTCTTGGCTTACAATGGCGTCTTCTAAGGGTAACAATGCAGGTTGCCAATGGGCAACCGCCCAGCTCAATAATGCCTGAGGTGTGTCATAGTCTTTAAGCGCTAACAATGGCTGTCCCATAAACTGCAATACCAAATATAATGAAGGTAGTACTTGCTTACTGTCTAGCGCAGCAGCGCTGTGACTTTTACTTAATTTTTGCTGACCGCTGGCCAGTGCTAACGGCAAATGCAGATACTGAGGTACAGGTTGTTGTAAACCGTTATATAAGGCGATTTGACACGCGGTGGGTAATACCAAATCGGCGCCTCTGACAACATGGGTGATTGCTAAATCAATATCGTCTACGACCATCCCTAAGTGATAAGCATAAAAGCCATCTCGACGTCGAATAATAAAATCTTCACCTTGCCGCTCATTGGCAACCTTGATTACCCCGAGGCGTTGGTCAACAAACTGGGTAACCGGTGATTGATTGATGAAGCGAATTGAAGAGTCGGTTGTTGAGAGGTTGAGATAGCGACATTGGTTGTTATAAACACCGCCCATGTGTTGTATCTGTTTGCGGCTACAGATACAGCGATAACTTAAGCCTGCGTATTGTAAATCATCTAACACGGATTGGTAGCGCTGATGGTGCTGAGACTGGTAGCTAACCTTACCATCCCATTCAAAACCAAAACACTCTAACACTCGCAGAATGTCATCGGCTGCACCGGCGACTTCGCGGGGCGGATCAATATCTTCAATCCGCACAAACCACTTACCATGATTGGCTCTAGCATCTAGATAGCTGCCTAACGCTGCTACTAACGAGCCAAAATGCAACGGGCCGGAAGGAGTAGGAGCAAACCTACCCCGATAACCTGACGTTACATCGCCATTGAGTTCAGGCACCACGACTAAGGCCGAACAACACGGGCATCATTTAGCCAAGCAGTTGTTTTTCTTTGATTTCAGCCATGGTTTTACAATCAATACACAAGTCAGCCGTAGGCCGAGCTTCCAACCGACGAATCCCAATTTCAACACCACAAGAATCACAGAAACCAAAGTCATCTTCTTCGATGCGTTTAATGGTTTTCTCTATTTTCTTGATCAGTTTACGTTCACGGTCACGGGTCCGTAGTTCGAGGGAAAACTCTTCCTCTTGAGCCGCGCGATCAACAGGATCTGGGAAGTTAGCCGCTTCGTCTTGCATGTGATTTACAGTACGGTCTACTTCTTCGCGTAACTGATTGCGCCACGCCTTAAGTATTAACATGAAATGCTCACGTTGAGCTTCATTCATGTATTCCTCATCAGGAGCTGCTTGGTATGGCTCAACTCCAGCTAAGGCAAGTAAACCCAATGACTTCTTCAAAATTTCTGTTGGCATAGGCCAATACTCCTTAACTTGAGTACACTCTGCGTGCACTCATCATCCCCAACAAGCCAAGGACGCACTGTATATTGTTTCTAATTTAGCGGCGCCCTGTGAATAGCTAATGGACAAATATGGCGACTAATAAGAAAAAATCAACTTTTTTTATAAAAAAATCGGTATTTCTTGTTCAACCTGTATATATTTTTGGTTAGCGGTAATACCAAGGCCAATAAATTCGACACCTTTGTTGATGGCTTGGCGACATAAATCCGCGTACACGGGGTCAATGTGGGCGGCAGGCTGAACACTATTAATCCCGGTATGTTGAGCACAGAATATAATCACTGCACGGTGCTCAGCATCAACCACGGACATTAATTCACGCAGGTGCTTCTGCCCTCGGACAGTTTGTGTGTCTGGGAAATAACCTTGCTCCCCCTCTAATAAGGTTGCCGATTTAACTTCCACATAACAGTCTGGAAGATTCGGGGCTGATAAATAGAAATCAATACGGCTATTTTCCTCACCATACTTTACCTCTCGCTGCCAATTTGGGTAAGCATCCAGGGCTGTTATCTTTTTTTGCTCAAGAGCTTCCTCAACCAAGCGGTTGGCTGTCTGCGTGTTAACGCCAATAAAGTGCCCCTTGGGATCGCAAGTCAATTCCCAAGTATAACCCAACTTGCGTTTTGGGTTGTCGCTTTTAGACAGCCAGACTTGCCAGCCTTCACCATGACACGCGGTCATGGCACCGGTGTTAGGGCAATGGGCGGTGACAACATGACCATCATCAAGCCGCACATCGGCGAGAAATCGTTTATATCGTTTAATCAAGATGCCAGAGATTAACTTACTCGGAAATTGCATTTACACAGGTACCTGTCTACTGTAATAATACAGTTAACATATCACAACTACGGCACTTTTATGTCCAGTCTACAGCTATTTTTATCCCTTGATACGCCACCAGAGCATCTATCAAAAAACGCTATTTTGGCACTCGATGGCACACACGCCACAATTCATTTACGCGCAGACTTGCAAAACCGTACCATTCAAAAAGCCGCCCGTATGCTCAGCAATCTTGGTTTTGTTGACATCAGTCTACAAGGCGATTGGGAACTGGAACAACAATGGTGCTTTTACAATGCCAGTATTAATCCCCGTAATAACGTCAGTATTCAGTGGTGTGATAATGATGACACATTACATCTTGAACGACTGAAAGACAGTTTCACGTTCGCAAAACGAGTGGTCAATGATACCCCAGAAAACGTATCACCAGAATATTTGGCGGATAGTGCCAGCCGCTATATTCGCTCATTAGCCGAGGCTGATATTACTGTGAATAAAATCATTGGTACTGATCTGCAACACGCAGGATGGCACGGTATTTACCAAGTAGGAAGAGGCAGCTCAAGACCACCTGTCATGCTTGAGATTGATTACAACCCGTCAGGTAGCGACGATACCCCAGTAACAACAGCACTGGTAGGTAAAGGTATCACCTTTGATAGTGGTGGCTACAGTATCAAAAGCAACCAAGGGATGTTGAACATGAAAGCTGATATGGCTGGCGCTGCCACTGTTACCGCAGCGTTAGGCTTAGCCATAAGCAATGGTCTCAGCTCACGAGTGAAATTGTATTTGTGTTGTGCGGAAAATTTAATCAGTGGCCACGCCTACAAATTAGGTGACATTATTACCTATAAAAATGGCACCACAGTTGAAATCCACAATACCGACGCAGAGGGCAGATTAGTCCTTGCCGACGGTCTATTAGCTGCAACGGAAGCCGGTGCAGCCACTATTATTGATGCAGCAACCCTAACGGGTGCCGCCCTAGTCGCACTGGGTACTCAGTACAATGCGGTGTTTAGTATGGATGACGCCTTGTCATCAAGAGCCATTGACAGTGCCACCAAGGTTAATGAGCCGGCATGGC
>JBELHI010000116.1:0-6736 GCA_042091475.1 Alteromonadaceae bacterium | reverse complement strand
CCAAGCTCTTGGTACGACCTGTGTGAGAAATGAAAACCACAACGTCACCTTCAGCACAATTCATACAACTCATGCGCTGCATGACAATGTCATCAAAGCAACTGACAGGAACATTAAAGCGGAAAAATTTGTTCTGTGCGTCATGTGCTACAGAAGCTGATGCGCCTAGACCAAAGAAGCAAAGTTGCTTGGCTTGAGTCATTAAGTCTACTACTCGGTTGACAGTGTGAATGTCTACGGATTTTCGTGCGGCTTCTAACGATGCCATGGTAGATTCGAATATTTTTTGGGTATACTCTTCTGGACCATCAGTTTCTTCTACATGCCTATTCACATATGGCGTACCGTTGGCTAAACTTTGTGCCAGATGCAATTTGAAGTCGGGAAAGCCTTTGGTATCCATACGTCGACAAAATCGGTTGACTGTAGGCTCACTCACGCAGGCTACTTTTGCCAAGGTTGCAATGCTGGAATGGATAGCTGCCGTAGGATCGGCTAGAATTGCCACAGCGACTTTCCGTTCGGATTTACTGAGGCTGGGTTCAGCATGAGTTATTTTTTCGATCACGTTCATAGACTTGTACGTTAGATTACATTGACATGGCACCATTATGTCGTTTTCTAACCATTTTTCTAGTTTTTTTACATCATAGGTTGTAAATATATTTTGCCAGAATATTAAACTCGTAAAAATATTGTAAATTAATTACATATAGTGTTTAATTTAGGCTGTTTTTATAGGTATTTTTCTTATTTCTTGTAATTTTACAATATTTTTGGGTTTTTGTTCAATTTAATAAGGGAGCAAACATGATTCATAATGACAAGCTGTCAGCTTGCGATTTCGTTCTTTTTGGCACTAAGGGTGATTTAGCCAGGCGCAAGCTTCTGCCTTCTCTGTATCAATTAGAAAAGGCTAATTTTATTCACCAAGATACCCGAATTATTGGGGTAGCTCGCGAGGATGCCGATACAGAGTCTTATATTGATGTAGTCAAACAAAACCTCGAGCGTTTTCTTAATGAAGCCATTTGCGAAGAGACATTGAAGAAATTTCTGGCGCGACTGGTTTATGTGAAAGTTAACTTAAAAAATAGTGAAGATTACGTTTTATTAACTGAACAGTTATCAGATGAACGAACAGCGGTTTGTTATTTTGCAACGCCACCTTCGATATATGGTGATATTTGCCGTGGCTTGCATCAGGCCGAACTGATAAACAGTTCAATGCGTGTGGTACTGGAAAAACCCATAGGTCATGACTTTGCATCGTCTGAAGTGATTAATGAGCAGGTTGCTGCCTATTTTGAAGAGTCTCAAATTTATCGTATTGACCACTATCTAGGTAAGGAAACCGTACTTAATCTGATTGCGCTGCGATTTGCCAACTCATTATTCTCAACCAATTGGGATTATACCAGTATAGATCAGGTACAAGTGACGGTTGCTGAATCTGTTGGTATTGAGGGGCGTTGGGGGTATTTTGATGATGCCGGTCAAATGCGTGATATGGTGCAAAATCACTTATTGCAAATTTTGACACTGATCGCCATGGAGCCTCCCACAGATTTACACGCAGATAGTATTCGCGATGAAAAACTTAAGGTTCTCAAAGCCCTAAGACCAATTGATAGTTCCAACGTACATGAAAAAACTGTGCGTGGGCAATACACGGGCGGGTTTGTTAATGGTCAGGAAGTTCCTGGCTATTTGGATGAACCAGACGCTAATACCCAAAGCACAACGGAAACCTTCGTATCGTTGAAAGTTGAGCTAGATAATTGGCGCTGGGCTGGGGTTCCTTTTTACTTGCGTACGGGTAAGCGTATGCCGAGTAAGACCAGTGAAATTGTTATCTACTTTAAGCGCCAGCCCCACAATTTATTTAAAGATAGCTTTAATTCTATTCCAAGAAATAAGCTCATTATTCGCCTACAACCTGACGAAGGGGTTGAAGTGATGATGATGAATAAAGTTCCTGGGCTATCCTCTAGTGGCTCAATGAATTTACAAAAGACCAAATTAAACCTCAGTTTTTCAGACACATTTGAAGATGATCGAATTGCTGATGCTTATGAAAAACTACTTTTAGAAGTGATGCTAGGAAATCAAGCCTTGTTTGTTCGCAGAGATGAAGTCGAAGAAGCGTGGCATTGGGTCGATAGTATTATTAATGCATGGGATAACAGTAGAGAGCCTGCCCATACATACCAAGCGGGAACTTGGGGGCCGGTAGCATCTATCGCCCAATTAGCTCGAGATAATCACGCATGGTACGAAATAACCCCTGGAGCATAATATGTTAAAAATATCACGATACGTAAATAAAACACAGCTAGATAAAAAGTTTGCACGCAAGATTGCCGGATTTTTGCGCACAGCGATAGAAGGTAAAGGTTTTGCTAGTCTCATCGTCTCAGGTGGTAGTACCCCTGTCGGCTTGTTTCAGGCGCTATCACAAATTGCATTACCTTGGGAGCACATTGTTGTTAGTCTTGCTGATGAACGCTGGGTTGATACACAAGATGACGCCAGTAATGAAAAGCTAGTTAAGACCCATTTGTTAACCAATCATGCTGCCTGTGCACGATTTGTATCATTAAAACCTGCTACTGAAGCCAGTATTGATGGCGCGATACAGCATACGTCAACTGAAATGGCGGCTATTCTGCCGGCAGATGTTGTCATCCTTGGTATGGGCAATGATGGGCACACGGCCTCGCTGTTCCCGTGTTCGGAGCAAATTGGTGAAGGTCTTGATATGGAGACTAACGAGTTTTACATCGCGGTGCAGCCAACAACAGCGCCCCATCAGCGTGTGTCATTACGATTACCTGCTATTGCTAACGCTAATCATGTGTTTTTACACATTGTCGGCGATGAAAAGAAAGCCGTGCTGGATACCGCATTGAACAACGAAACTGACAAGCCTCTGCCGATCCGCAGCGTCATTGAAAATGCCGATGTAGAATTAGTCTGGGCGCCATAGGGAAATTATTATGAATACTGTGATTCAGGAAGTAACACAGCGTATTATTGAACGCAGTGTACAATCACGCAGTGATTATTTGAAAAAGATCACTGTAGCCAAAGTGGATGGGCCGTATCGAGGAACCTTGAGCTGCGGTAACTTAGCCCATGGTTTCGCTGCTTGTGGTTCACAAGATAAGCAAAGTCTGACAAGTATGACTAAAGCCAATATTGGTATCATAACGTCCTATAACGATATGCTTTCCGCTCATCAACCCTATCAGGAATACCCTGATATCTTAAAGCGAGCGCTGGCTGATGTGGGCAGTGTGGGCCAAGTAGCGGGCGGTGTGCCTGCGATGTGTGACGGTGTTACCCAAGGTACCCCAGGTATGGACTTATCACTGATGAGTCGCGATGTTATTGCACTGTCTACCGCCGTTGGTCTGTCCCACAATATGTTTGACGGCGCTTTAATGTTAGGCATTTGCGACAAAATTGTACCGGGATTATTGATGGGAGCGTTAAGCTTTGGTCATTTACCTACCGTATTTGTGCCTGCGGGGCCAATGCCATCTGGGTTACCTAACAAAGAAAAAGCCCGCGTGCGTCAGGCGTACGCTGAAGGCAAAGCTAACCGTGATGAATTGCTGGCAGCCGAATCACAGTCATATCATTCTGCGGGTACCTGTACATTTTATGGAACAGCTAATAGTAATCAAATGGTTGTTGAAGTGATGGGCTTACATTTACCAGGCGCGTCCTTTGTTAACCCCGGTACGCCGTTGCGAGATGCTCTCACCCATGCAGCTGCGCGGCAGTCCGCAAGGATCACACAATTAGGCGAAAATTATACGCCCATTGGCGAGATGGTTGACGCTAAAGCTATTGTTAATGGCATAGTGGCGCTATTGGCAACGGGCGGTTCAACTAATCATACAATGCACTTGGTGGCGGTTGCCAAAGCCGCTGGCTTTATTGTTAATTGGGACGATTTCTCAGACTTATCTAGCGCAGTGCCATTGCTTACTCGTATTTATCCAAATGGCTCTGCAGATATAAATCACTTCCAAGCCGCTGGTGGTACATCATTATTGTTCAAAGAACTACTTGATAACCAACTGCTACACAATGATGTTAGAACCATCTGTGGTGAAGGACTTGAGCTTTATACCAAGGAGCCTAAATTGATTGATGGTGAGCTAACCTGGGAAGACGGTGTTAGTGAAAGTTTGGATCCCGAGGTTGTGTCTACCTGCAAAACACCGTTCAAACCAGACGGCGGACTAACGGTATTGTCTGGAAATATTGGGCGTAGTGTGATTAAAACATCAGCATTGAGAGAAGGCATTGATGTAATAAAAGCACCTGCAGTAGTGTTTGACAACCAGTACCAGCTTGATTCAGCGTTTCAAGCGGGTGATTTGAATAAAGACTGTATTGTTGTGGTACGTTTTCAAGGTCCTAAAGCATTAGGTATGCCTGAGTTACATCGCTTAACCCCACCACTGGGAGTACTGCAAGATCGCGGTTACCAAGTGGCTCTCGTGACAGACGGCAGAATGTCTGGTGCATCAGGTAAAGTACCTGCAGCTATTCATTTAACGCCAGAAGCCAGTGAAGGCGGCTTGATTAGTAAAATTAATAATGATGATTTAATTGAGTTAAACATCACCACTGGTGAGCTCAATGTACTGTTAGACGATAGCGTGTTAAACGCACGCAAGACAGCGCAAGATAGCAGTATCAGTGAACATCAAGGCACGGGGCGCGAAATGTTTGCTACCATGCGAGCAAAAGCGACCGGCGCAGAAGAAGGCGCGTGTTCATTATTTCATTCTCAGGAGATGGCATAATGGAAGCCAAATTCGTTGCTGATGTCGGTGGCACTAACATTCGTATCGCTCGTGTGACCAATGGCAATTTAGTTGATATTGAGCGCTTTAAGTGCGCTCAATTCAATACCATTGTTGATGCGCTATTACATTACTTTGAACAACATTCGCAGTGGACGTTCCAGGCTGGCTGTATTGCGATTGCCTGTCCTACTGATAAAGACTGGATTGCCATGACTAATCATGACTGGTCATTTTCAGTGTCAGAAACTCTACAGGCATTACAACTTAAACATTTAGATGTGATTAACGATTACACCGCGATTGCCATGTGTTTGCCTGAGTTAGATGAATCACAAGTGGTGATGTTAGGTGGTGAGCCTTCCGCTAGTAGTCAAACCAAAGCCGTGTTTGGCCCCGGTACTGGCCTTGGTGTTGCACTTCTTGAGTCAGTTGGAGACAAGTGGCTACCCGTTGACGGTGAAGGAGGGCACGCTGACTTTGCTCCCATTGATGATACTGATTTAGTCGTTTGGAAGTACCTAACAGATTCCCGTGGTCGAGCATCAATGGAAGAGGTGTTATCTGGGCGCGGCCTGCATAATGTTTACACTGCGCTATGTAGAGCTCAGGGAAAAACAGCAGTGCTTCTTGAACCATCTGATGTGTCTAACGCGGCAATCCAAGGGGATTGCGAGTTGAGTGTTGCGTCACTAGCGTTATTTTGCAGAGCCATGGGAAGTTTCGCTGGTAATTTGGCCCTGACATCAGGTGCACTAGGAGGTGTATACATTGCTGGTGGTATTGCATCTCGTTTTGTTGAATTCTTACAAGCCAGTGACTTTAGACAACGCTTTGAGGCAAAAGGACGTTTTAACCGATATTTGTCGCCTATACCAACGTACTTAATCACTGAGCCTGATCACGGATTAATTGGCGCAGCAGCTCATCTGAATCAAGCATTAATGGAGTAGTAAAATGAACACACAAACTTATACGGCAAAAGACATTTTGATGGCAGGTCCCGTTGTGCCTGTTTTAGTGGTTGCCAACCTTGAACATGCAATCCCCCTTGCCAAAGCCTTGATAAAAGGTGGCATACGCGTGTTAGAGGTTACGTTGCGTACACCAATCGCATTGGACGTTATTAAAACCATTGCTGAACACGTACCAGAGGCTATTGTCGGCGCAGGGACGGTAAGTACACCTGCTATGTTACAAGACGTGGTTGATGCGGGAGGGCAGTTTGCCATAAGCCCAGGTTTGACACCCCGATTACTGGATGCTGGACAAGTATCAACAATACCGTTAATCCCAGGCATTGCAACGGTATCCGAATTAATGACTGGCTTAGACCACGGTTATGAAACCTTTAAGTTTTTTCCGGCAGAGGCGTCTGGCGGGGTAAATGCACTCAAGTCCTTAATTGGTCCATTCCCTCACGTTAACTTTTGTCCAACGGGTGGGATAAGCCCTAAAATATATAATGACTACCTCGCTATTCCAAACGTAAAGTGTGTTGGAGGCTCGTGGATGGTACCGTCTGACGCAGTGGCATCAGAAGATTGGGATAGGATCACAGCCTTAGCGACTGCTGCAGTCAATGGTGTTGTACGTTAGTTAAAATAGCGATGCCACAACAAATTATAGTGCTTGTTTGTTGTGGTTATTTGCTCTGCTGAAGTTGCAATTTAGTCATATGCCCACTAACGTTATAGTCGTTGAGAGGCTATTTATTGGTGCTTTTTGTTGAAATAACCAGCGAACTGCTGAAATACCATTCAAACAGAAAAAACTGATGAAAAAAGGTTTGACATACTTAGCAGTTTCAGTAGAATTCGCATCCACGTTATCGGTAACGACGACGTGAAAACACGGAGAGGTGGGTGAGTGGCTGAAACCAGTTCCCTGCTAAGGAACCGTACGTTAAT
>JBELHI010000115.1:0-6817 GCA_042091475.1 Alteromonadaceae bacterium | reverse complement strand
GGCATTGCGCAAATATTGCACGCACACAAGGTAGTGAATTTAAGCCCAGAGGATATTGTTTCGTCAGGTATCAGCAGAACTTTCTTCCCCCATGGCATTGGCCATCACTTAGGATTGCAAGTGCATGATCCGGCAGGTCATGTGGCGGATGACAGAGGCACGCCGCAACCACCACCAGAGCAACACCCGTTCTTGCGTAATACGCGTACGGTAGCGGTTGGTCATGTGTTGACTGTTGAGCCAGGTTTGTATTTTATTGAATCATTATTACAGGATTTAAAAGCCACCCAAAACAGTCAATATATCAACTGGGATGTGGTGGACTCGTTAAAACCCTACGGTGGTATACGAATTGAAGATAATGTTATTATTCATCGCGACAGAAATGAAAATATGACCCGCGAAGCCGGCTTGAATTAACCAGCGGCAAGGGATGAAAAATTATTGTTAGATATGGGCTTGTTATTTGTAGAGGCAGCCCAATATTAATAAACATCAGGCGGTACTGACATCCAGTACGGCATACAACAAGGATTATTCATGAGCGAATTTAACACAAAAGAATTGCAAGCTAGCTACGGTATTGGTCTGCAAATGGGACAACAATTAGCACAAAACCCGTTCGAAGGTTTGGACGTGACTGCGGTTGCAGCGGGCATTTCTGATGCATTTGAAGGCAGAGATTTTCAAGTAAGTGATGAAGATTTACGTGCCGCGTTTAATGATATCCACGAGCGTATGCAAGCTGAAAAAGCAGAACAATCTAAAGACATCATTGCTGCAGGTGAAGACTTCCTTGCTGATAACGCAAAGCGCGATGAAGTAACGGTAACTGAATCTGGCCTACAGTATGAAGTAATAACCACAGGTGAAGGTGACAAACCCACCGCAGCATCAACTGTTCGTACCCATTATCATGGTACTTTGCTAGACGGTAGTGTATTTGATAGTTCATATGACCGTGGTCAACCTGCAGAATTCCCAGTGGGTGGCGTTATTAAAGGTTGGACTGAAGCATTGCAAATGATGACGGTTGGTTCTAAGTGGAGACTTTACGTGCCTCACAACCTAGCTTACGGTGAGCAAGGCGCAGGCGGTGCAATTGGTCCATACAGTACACTAGTATTTGATGTTGAATTACTAGAGATCATTGCATAAGGCAATTGATTGTTTCAACAGTAAAATATGGGGGCGATGAGTAATCATTGCCCTTTTTTTATGTCCGCGATCTGTATTGGATCATGTAGATTTTAACAAACTGTTAAAAGACCTTGGCGATTTTCTCTGCTAAACTCCCCCGCAATTGAATTTCAATGAGTGGATACACACATGTTTAACTTTTTTAGCTATCGTCCAGCTAACGTAAAGAACGATGTACTGTCAGGTATTACCGTTGCCTTAGCACTGGTTCCTGAAGCCGTTGCCTTCGCCTTCGTTGCTGGTGTTGAACCTATGGTGGGTTTATATGCCGCATTTATGATGGGCTTAATCACCTCAGCTATTGGCGGTCGTCCGGGTATGATCTCGGGTGCCACAGGCGCTATGGCCGTGGTGATGGTGGCTTTGGTAGCCACACACGGAGTAGAATATTTATTTGCTGCTGTCATTGTTGCAGGGGTGCTACAAATTCTCGCTGGGGCATTTAAGCTTGGGAAATTTATCCGCTTGGTGCCGTATCCAGTGATGTTGGGTTTTGTAAACGGCCTAGCAATAGTCATATTTCTGGCCCAACTTGGACAATTCAAAATCACCAATGCGGTTGGTGAATTGGAATGGATGACGGGTGATATGCTGTATCTCATGCTCGGTCTGGTTGCCTTAACCATGGCAATTATTTACATTCTGCCAAAGTTGACCAAGGCAGTGCCAGCGTCATTGGTTGCAATCATTACGGTAACGGCTTTGGTACATGGTTTAGATCTTGAAGCCCGTACTGTTATTGATTTTGTCCGAGATATGTTGCCAGAAGAACAAAAAGCGACCGCTACGCTGGCGGGTGAATTGCCGTCATTCAGTATTCCCATGGTGCCTTTCAATCTCACTACTTTGATGATTGTCTTGCCTACCTCTGTGATTCTTTGTCTGGTTGGTTTGATTGAATCTTTATTAACCTTGTCATTGATTGATGAAATGACTGATACCCGCGGTCGTGGTAACAAAGAATGTATTGGCCAAGGCGTTGCTAACACGGTGAACGGCTTCTTTGGTGGTATGGGTGGTTGTGCCATGATTGGTCAAAGTATGATCAATATCAACTCAGGCGGTCGTGGTCGTCTATCGGGTATTACTGCTGCCTTGGTACTACTTGGTTTTATTCTATTTGCCGCTCAGTTGATTGAAATGATCCCATTAGCTGCCCTTGTTGGTGTTATGTTTGTGGTGGTTATTGGTACCTTTGAATGGGCGTCCTTCCGTATTGTGCGTGGTGTTAATAGAGAAGATGCTTTCGTGCTGTTCTTGGTAACCGGTGTGACTGTTATTGCTGATCTTGCCATTGCCGTGGTGGTTGGTGTTATTGTTTCTGCCCTTGTGTTTGCTTGGAAACATGCGACACATATTGTGGCTAAGACCTCAACTGACGACGACGGCTGGAAAGTGTATCAATTAGACGGCCCGTTATTTTTTGGCTCTATTACTCACTTTAAGCAATTGTTTGATATTGCCAATGATCCTAAAGACGTAGTGATTGATTTTGAAGAGTCGCGTATTTGGGATTCATCAGGGTTAGATGCTCTGGATTCGTTAGCTGGAAAGTATGCCGCCCAAGGTAAAAAACTACACATTAGACATATTAGCCCAGAATGTCGTGACTTATTGACCAAGGCACAAGGCTTTGTTGAGATGAACGTAAACGAAGATCCTCGCTACAAAGTAGCAACGGACAAATTAGCATAAGTTAACTCAGTTAAATTTTGATAAAGCCCTGTTAAGTAATTGACGGGGTTTTTTTTATTCATTTATCTACTTATTCATTGTTGGCCCTATTTAATTTTTTAATATTAGTTTTATGTAAACTAATCTACTATTACGCCTATAATAAGAAGCTATACACATAATATGTTTTGTTTCTGTGGCCAAGTTTCCATTACTGCGTCATCAAATAAATAAAGATACGGACATCAATGAAGCGATATAGCCAAGCGTTATTTAGAAGTATTTTACTGATAGTGTTAATACCACTATTAGCTATTTCGTCGTTTAACCTGTTCATGAATTACCAGAGTAATCTTGATAACAACCGTTACACATTACGTGTAGGCACTAAAGCCATCGCCATTGACCTTCAGCGTCGGTTATTCCAGCAAGTACAAAAAATGCGTAATATCAGTGCCAGTCCATTGCTGACAGAACGTCTTTCACAAAGACAAAGTATTCCTGCTCTACAACAATTCTTAGCAACGATTTTGAATAAAGACCCCTCTCTGCGGAGTATGTTGTTGTTTAATAAAGGCTCGGGTGAGGTATACCAATACGGTCTTGATATCCCCTCTGAGTTGTTGCAAAAAATTCAAAAGACACTGCTTAGTCATCAACAAGATGACCATATATTGCATGGTTTGATCGTTGAAGTGACCCAAGACAAACACAACATCGGTGTGACAACGCCTTACTTTCTTGTGTATACCAGTATTATGGGAGGTGATGAGAAAAGCGCAGATAAGTCACAGGTAATGGGAACATTGATCAGTATTGTTGACCTGTCTTATCATTTTGATGCTGCATTACAGTCCCTTGATGTCATGCTCGGTGAAGTGAATGTTGAGAAAGATGTTAGCCGTGCAACCGAGTATCAACTTACACTGGCTAATAAAACGTATTTCGGCCATTTGTTAGGCACCGAACACGCCATTCATCACACGGTGGTTGTACGCAAAAATGTTTATGATGAGTTGGGTAACAATGTGCCGTTAAAGTTGAGAGCTAGCAAAGCACAAAAGATGATCTATGCAGAGTCCTTTTACAACACGTTAATTACATTATTGATTATTGTCGTCACCCTTGTGTTGACCATTCTAGTTATCCGCAGGCTGATCAATTGGGTCCATCAGCCGATGCAAAAAATAACCAATATGAGTAGCGCTTTTGCCTCCGGTAATTATCAACCGCAACACCACAACTACCAATACACTGAATTTAGCGATATTGCTCATTCACTAAATGCCATGGCGAAAACCATCAATTTACAGTTATTGTCACTGAATCAAGAAACAGAAAAAGCGCAAACATCGGAGCGGCTAAAAAGCCAGTTTTTGGCCAATATGAGTCATGAAATACGCACACCCATGAATGCAATTATGGGGTTTGTACAGTTACTTGAACACGATAATTTAACCGACAAACAGCGTTTTCAATTAGCCAAAATAGATAGCTCTTGTCGTGTTTTATTGGCGTTAATCAATGATATTTTAGATTTATCTAAAATTGAAGCAAAAGGACTACAGTTGGTGAATGAACCCTTAGAGTTTGTTGCCCTGATTGAAGACATTGTCGGCTTGTTTCAACCTGCCTGTGACGAAAAAGGTTTAACATTAAGGTTAACAGGGGATATTTCTGCTCCGATACATTTAATCTGTGATGCTATTCGGTTACGGCAAATATTGAATAATTTGTTGTCAAATGCAGTTAAATTTACCGCAACGGGTAGCATAGACGTTAATTTTTCTATTACCGAGGCAAGTGACGACGTATGTCATGTGACTATTAGCGTCACCGATACTGGGGTGGGTATTCCCCTTAAAAGCCAATCTTTACTATTTGAACCCTTTGTACAAATAGAGGGACACAGTGCCAGGCGTTACAGCGGGACTGGGTTGGGTTTGAGTATTAGTAAACAACTTACAGAGCTGATGTCAGGTCAGTTAAGCGTGGACAGTCAAATGTCTGTGGGCAGTTGTTTTACGGTGAAGCTACCGTTGAATCAGGCAACGGCTCCGGCTGTTATCAATATGACCAGTGATGACAGGGAAACAGGGGCATCGGCGCCTGAATCATCAAGTCATATTTTAGTGGTTGAGGATAATGAGATTAATCAATTGGTGTTGTGTAATATGTTGGACACTTGCGGCGTTACATATGACGTGGCCAGTAATGGGCAACAAGCTTGCGACATGACCCTTGAAACTGACTATGACGTGATACTAATGGACCTACAAATGCCCATCATGGACGGCCTAACAGCAACCAGAACAATGCACCTGCGAGACAACTTCAATACACCCATTATTGCGGTCACAGCCAATGTTATGCCGACTGACATTAATCAAGCCAAACAAGCAGGCATGAGCGACTACTTGCCAAAACCCATAGAATTGGAAAAGCTAAAGCAACTCGTTGTTCAGTGGGCTAAATAACCAATCAAACATTCGCGGTGAGCCAGTTAGTGGTTTAATGCGTACTCTAGTTTCTTGGCATGACTGTAAAGGTCTTGTCCAAGATCAGTAAGATAGCCACCATCAACGTGGTCAATAATACCTTTTTCATAAAGGCGCTTGGCTGCTTCGACCAGTTTTGGATCGGCGTTAGTGTGTACTTTTAAGCCTTGCATCAGACTTTCATGGGGAAAGCATAGAAGTAAGTTGATTTCTTCAAACATAGTTTGTTTTAGATGCATATGTATTTCCTTTAGTTTACTGATAAACATAGACGTAATTTTCTTACTCGACAATTAATCTTTTGTTTGTGCGAGAAAAAATAATTTTTAATGGTTATAATCGGGAATAATTTCCATGTTCTTGGTTAACCGTAATCTGTGAGGCTAGTCGCCACTGTATGAAATATAAAGATCTCAGAGAATTTATCGAAAAACTTGAAGCGCAAGGTCAACTCAAGCGTATCAAGCAAGAAATAGATCCCAATTTAGAAATGACAGAAATTGCCGACCGGACATTGCGTGCTGGCGGACCGGCTATCTTGTTTGAAAACCCCAAGGGATATGATACGCCAGTGCTTGCTAATTTATTCGGTACGCCAGAGCGAGTAGCCTTGGGCATGGGACAGGACTCTGTCCTTGCGTTAAGAGAAGTAGGCAAATTGTTAGCCTATTTGAAAGAGCCTGAGCCCCCTAAAGGCTTAAAGGATATGTGGAGTAAATTGCCAGTCCTTAAGCAGGTGCTCAACATGCCAGCTAAGGTGGTCAGAAAAGCCCCTTGCCAACAACATGTTGTTACTGGTGATGATATTGACCTACATGCTTTACCCATTCAAACCTGTTGGCCGGGTGATGTTGCACCTCTAGTTACTTGGGGATTGACAGTCACGCGGGGGCCACACAAAAAACGTCAAAATTTAGGTATTTATCGTCAGCAAGTCTTGGCTAAAAATAAACTGATTATGCGCTGGTTGTCCCACCGTGGTGGCGCACTGGACTTTAAAGAATGGTGTGATTCAAATCCAGGGCAACCGTATCCGGTCTCCGTTGCCCTTGGGGCTGATCCTGCAACTATTATTGGCGCCGTGACACCGGTACCAGATACCTTATCTGAATACGCATTTGCCGGTTTGTTGCGGGGTGATAAAACCGAGGTAGTACAATGTGTGAGTAACGACTTACAAGTCCCCGCACATGCAGAAATTGTATTAGAGGGTTACATTGACCCAACGGAAACAGCACCAGAAGGCCCTTATGGTGATCACACGGGTTATTATAATGAAGTTGATACTTTCCCAGTGTTTACCGTGACACATATGACCCATCGCACGGATCCTATTTATCACTCTACTCACACCGGTCGCCCGCCTGATGAGCCTGCTATTCTTGGGGTCGCGTTAAACGAAGTATTTGTGCCTATTCTGCAAAAACAATTTCCTGAGATTGTTG
>JBELHI010000114.1:1529-6833 GCA_042091475.1 Alteromonadaceae bacterium | reverse complement strand
ACTTTATGCTGATTCACTTTGTTTGATACCGTACTCATTTAATCGTCGACGAATGGCATGTTTAGACATTTTCAGGTCAAATACCATAGTTTCAATATGGCCGTTGTGTTTGTCATAACTCGCACGTAATTGCGCTTCGGTGCAATCCAATTGACTGCGTATTTGATAGCGGGTGATCAGTTCATAAACTGACGCACGGGAAATATTTAAATGGTCTGCGGCTGCCTGTAATTGCCACAACTGCTGTTGTAATACCGTCTCTAATTCTGTCTTACTGACGGTATTGGGTTTACGTCTGGGGTTTGAAATAGGCGGTTCTATTGCTGCGCTTGTCGTGTCTTGGCACTGAGAGTCAAAATGACTTAGTTGAGACGCTATGCTCTCTGATAGCTGTAGTTGCTCACAACCCTGAGAATTAATCACAATTTGTCGCACGATATTTCGCAATTGGCGAATGTTTCCGGGCCAATCATAATTGACGATCTGAGCCATGACATGACTTGGTATCCAAGGTTTGTCCATTTGGCTGCCATACACAGGAGTGTTAGCGTCATTGAGTTGCTGAGTTGTCTGGTATGCAAAGTGACAAACTAATGGGCCAATATCTTCGCGCCGCTCATGTAACTCAGGCAAGTAAATTTCATACCCCGCTAACCGGTGTAACAAGGGTAATTTGAAGCGCTTTTCATTGGCTAATTGCTGAAGATCAGCATCCGTAGCAGCGATAACTCGAACGTCTACTTTAAGTGCTTGATTGCTACCCACGGGGTAAATCTCGCCCGTTTCTAACACACGTAACAACATGGCTTGAATGTCAGGGGTGGATTCGCCTATTTCATCTAGGAACAAGGTACCGCCGTCAGCAGCCTGAAAATAGCCTGCCCGGCTCTTATCAGCGCCAGTAAAGGCGCCTTTATGCACACCAAATAACTCTGCCGCGGCCAGTTCACCAGGAATGGCAGATAAGTTAACTGAAATGAATGGCTTGTCACTGCGTTTACTCTGAGTTACCAGTGCTTGGGCAACAAGCTCCTTACCAACGCCTGTCGCGCCTCTCACTAAGACGGGCTCATCAACCAAGCGCAAATGTTCAAGCTGTTTGACTACCTGCTGTAATTGCTGGCTAACGCCTATCATGGTATCTGTGCTGACGGAGTGACTAGCACGTGTCATATATTTGATTAGTAGGCATATCCGCGAATTCAATTCAATGGTAACGCCGTTTTGTAACGACGCCTTATCAAGTGACACCGGCTGTGAGATAGGCTCACCCGCCACACGCACGCGAGTAGAGGTATCACGGGGATCAATTTCTAGTTGCCCACCAGCAATGGACCGGAGAACAATAGCAGAGCGACTTATATAGGGATCTGCAATAGGTTGCGTTAATAGCTCACCGGATACGCAAAATTCAGGTGTGTTACGGCTAAGCGTCCAATCGAGATGTTGTGACTCAAGCCACGCGATTTCACCCACCCGAGTTGGATTAGGGTGACTCTGAATAACCAAGCCTAACAATGGGTTGCTGGTATTTTCACTGGCGCCATTAAGCGACGATATCGTATCGCTGGCAACAATGGTATTTGCGTTAACGTCCATGATTAAAATCCCTTATTAATTACAAACTAATGTGCAAACTACGCATAATACGGGTAAAGATAACAAATATAGCGAGTTAATCAACAAAGAGCCGCCAGTTACCGCGACTAAGTTTTTCAAGTGACATAAATCTATAAGCTATTTCAACATGCAACGCACAAAATTTGTTGCAAAAGATAGATTAAAGTGGCATCAATATCAATAGTTTGTCTATTTATCCGACAAACGCATCTGACATAAAACACCATATAAATTTATAAGGGAATGTAAACATGACGACTAAAAAAAATGACAACCATATCATTATTGAGATTAGTGATTACAACGGCAATAACTCGGGAGAGGGCTATCCAGTAAACCACGGTGGCCTAGTTACCTTTGTCAATAATGCAAAATACCCAGTGAATATTGTTGCAGCAGAACAATCAGAAATTGTATTTGACAGTGCACAAACCTTTCCAGGTATTCTGTATACTGGCGATAGAGTATCACGCCGGGTATCACTGACGAAGATCGCTGGCGACAGTTTCGGTTTTGTAGTGCAACACTTTACAGAAGAAGGGGAGCAGAAAGATACCTTTAGTAGCGGTACTAACTACCCTCCTTCAGTTCGTGATGATCTTTTTGTTGAAGTTTAACAAAGTATAAATGGGTGTCTGAGTTGCGTCAGCAACACCCTGTTCATTGCCATACCTATGAGCAAGAACGCAACTCAACACCTTTCAGAGCGGCAGGTAAAAATTGCTCAATCGAGAGTCCATGTTTTGGCTCAAGCTGCCGTCTCAATATTAGCGTGCAATGCATACGTTGATAGATATGCATGACATATTTACGCCCATCTTGCGAAACCAACTGTTGATAAAGTGCCTGGCTTTGTTGCAAGTAATCAATCGCATTGCGTTTGCTGTCACTTGTTTGTGTTTCGCCGCTATTTTTTGTCAGTAATAACTCTGTTGTGGCAAGCTGATAATGCACTTTAGCAAGCAAACTCAACATATCGGGATTTTCAGGGGTTATAGATTTTTCCAAGGCTTTTAACCCAGCAAATTTTTGTGCTAAATCGGCAGTATACAAGGCTGTCACGTAACGACGATTTATGGTATCCGCGTCTAATTTACCATCCATGTCTTGGGACAAGTACGTCTGCACCGCGGCGAAAGTGGATTTACCACGCCCTTGATATTGGTGTTCATGTAAAAATTCACTCAGCCATAGGAGTCCCTCAAAGTAAAACTGCTTTACACTGATATTGACACTTGATGATGACATCACACTATTAGTATTTTCCAGATAGGCCTGTAAACGTTGGTCCAGTAATGCTGTACGTTTGGCAATGACCGCACTGCGTATTTTTGATAAGTGGTTAGCGCTAAGATCTTGCTGAGCGATTGAATAATTCGGTTTCAACGCGAGTAACGCGGTTAACGCTGATTCTGCGGCCTGAATACTTTGCTCTGCACTTTTTACATCATTGACATTGTGATGCCATTGCGTCAATGCATATTCAATGTTCACCGCATAACGGTAAGCGGGAACTCTATACTGTCCTGACGCTAAGGCTGTTGTTATCAGTGCTTTAGCTTCTTGTAACGTAGCCACCATTGACGGGGCAAAAGCCTGTTGTGCCATGCGGACTTTTGCAATGGCTAAATTAATCACCAACCCCATGTGTTGAGGATTAAGTTGATAAGCTTGTGTGACCGCTTTCATTGATCGGCGGCGATATTCACGGGTCAACTTAGCATCCTCGACAATGGCCGCTGCTCTGTTATAAAACTGACCTAACGAAGCATAAAACCGATAGTCCATAGGTAAATACTGGGCGCTACTTTCAAGTTCATTAACCTCACTCAATAAGCGCTCATACGCAACGGAGTCCGATTGATTTAACATTAACAGCTTGTGATAGGATTTGAGTAACGGGCTAAAAAACCTGGTGTCATCGGGCCACTGTTGACGATAGCGATGAATACTTTGAATGGAATTTTCCAGCGCATCCTTGTCATATTGTTGCCCAGTGAGACTTTGATATTTAAATATCTGCGATTGCAATTCCATGGTCAATAAAACGATTTCTAAATTCCAAGGCACTGAACGCAAGGCACTATTAACGGCATTATCTAACACTGGTATCACGTCTTCCACCTTACCTTGCTGGTAAGTTCTTTGCTGCATCAGTGAAAATAACAAGGTCAGTTTAACTTGATGTAACTCAGGGTTATTAGCAGCGATTGCTAAACCGTTATTGGCGGCTGTAATGCCTGCATTCAATAGACGCTCAACCTGTTCTGGTGCCTGTTGCTCTGCGGCACTCGCCAACTGTATTTGTGCCAGTAACTGCTGTTTTTCATATCGCCATTGGGGTAAACCTGTCGCCTGTTTCAATACCTGTAAAGCTAGCTCAAATTCCCCTGTTAGATAATGTACCAGCGCGGTGACATAACTCACATCCCATGTAGAACGCAATAACGTCTTGGATTGCTCTAATGCGGTAATCGCTGGCTGTTGGTATTGCTCTGTGATCTCTTGGATGCGCTTATCACGTTCGGCACTGTTTAGTATGGTCATCGCCTGCTGATAATGCTGACGATACAATGCCGACAAGGTTAAACCCTTAGCATAATTCAAACGCGCGGATGTATAACCACTGCGCTCTGCTTGCTCAAGGGCATTGAGTGACTGTTGATAATCGCCCAAGGTATAGTGCATACGACCACTGGCATAATTTCCCGGCCCAATCGCCAATGGCCCTATACTGACAATAGTTTGCGCTAGCTTGGTGATTTCATTTTGCCACTGTAATCGGTCCGGTTGGGTATCGTGCACTGGCGACATGTCAGAATAACGGACCTGTGCCTCAAGACTTTCAACTTGTGTGGTGAAGTCCTGTAGGATTAATTCTCTCTCTTGCTGCTGGTGCTGTTGATACCAAGACCAAGACGCAAAACTGGTTAGGGATATAGCAATTAATATCAATAAACTGATCACCAGCCAATGTTGCTTGAACTTTTTCCGCACCCAATAGCCTTTGCCACTGATAACCTTAACCGGCTCTCCGCGCAAATACCTGTCTAGTTCATCAGCCACTTGCTTAGCTGAAGAATATCGGTCATTGGGTTGTGCCTCAACGCACGTCAATATCACGGCCCTTAGATCACTGGCAATCGCTTCATCAGCTGACTTAATTTTGGCTGGTACAGATACAACATTAGCGTCTTGTTGAGCACGCTCAATCACCATATTAGTCGTTACATTTGGACTGGTTTTCCACATCAAGTAATGTAAACAAGCCCCCACACTAAACACGTCTACTCGACGGTCGGTTTTTTCAGCAGAATAACGCACTTGTTCTGGCGCCATAAATGCAGGCGTACCGAGTCCTGCGTGGTGATTTTCACAGTGTTCATTGGCCGCTTTAAAAGCTAAACCAAAATCAATAATGATGGGGTGATAATGTCCGTCATCGGTCTGCGTAATGAGGATATTAGATGGCTTGATATCACGGTGCACTAAGCCTTCAGTATGGGCTGACTGCAAACCTTTGCAGACATCTCGCATAATTTGTACTTTGTGTTCAATGGATAACGACTCGTGGCATTCACTCAGAGGTTGTCCCTCAACGTATTGCATGACGATGTAAATGCCGTCCGGGTATTGCTCTACCTCATATATTTGACAGATGTTGGGGTGTTGCAGACTGGCTTG
>JBELHI010000114.1:0-1429 GCA_042091475.1 Alteromonadaceae bacterium | reverse complement strand
CGTCTAAGGTACGTTGCTGTATAATAGTCTCATTGTCTTCCATGAACGTTTTCTCTCCTCAACGCAAAAACAACTTATCGCTGGTTCAATGCCAATACCATACACTGACGTCAGTTTTGACGTCAATTAATAACTGACACGTCAATAACACTAATTACTAGTAAGAAGTGTCTAGTACTAAACAAACAAACCCCATAAAACTAGGGATTGCTAATATTGGCATGCTTCTCGCTAAGTGTTGTGTCCAGTAGTATCATTTTTGATACGCCTTGAATTAAATAAGGATGTAGTACGCTCATGAAATTACAGTTAAACACCGGGTTTTGCGACAAAATGTATCAGGCAAAACAGGATGCACCGAGCATATCATCATTGATTGACAAGCAAAGTGACAATGACGATAGATCTCAACACCGAATCTGTATTGACGACCAACCAGTATCCAAGATAGTTTTAAAAGTACCCCATCACGTGACACTCCACGGACGTCATGAGCATTATATTTTAAAATTCCACTTACTCACCCAAGGTACTGCTCAAGTAGATATTCATTGTGGCAAACAACAATCTATTATCCTAAGTAACGATCAAAGCGTTTATTGCGCAGAAGTTAAACCCACATCTAAGACTATTGATGTGCACACATTCAGTGACCAACCCGTTTCTATTAGCATCGAAGCATTCAAATGCAGTGAAATGTAGTGAATTGAAACCTTGTTTCCGTTTGACCCTCAGTTTAATTCTCCCTAAACTGAGGGTTCTTTTATTGCTCAGGAATAGCCGGGTTAATGGTAATTAAAGGCCATAAAAACAAACATATTCATGTCTTAGGGCACGGCTGGTTAGGCGCCCCCCTTGCGTTACATTTAAGTGAATTGGGCTATCGTATCAGCACAAGTAATCGCTCTGGGATACCGTCACCACTCATAAGCTCAACAACGATTTGCCACCATCAGCTCGATATCAGCCAGCAAGATGCTGACTTCAGCGTATTGAATGATTGTGATTATCTCATTGTCTGCATTACAGGCAAAGATTTAATAATGTTTCAACGCTTGGCAGCAGCGATTCAAGGCACCACTATTAAGAACTTATTGTATACCAGTTCAACCTCTGTATACGGCAGTTCAGAGCATGCAATTACCGAGCAAAGCCAATGCTTGTTAGCGGAACACCCGCTGCTCAAGATAGAACATTGCCTGACGTCCATTAACAGCGTGAATAGCACGGTTACTCGCCTTGCTGGGCTAGTGGGCGGTTCACGACATCCAGGCCGATTTTTTCAAAAAAAGCCAATCCCAGATCCTCTGTATCCAGTTAACTTGGTTCATCAACTTGATTGTATCCATGTGATTAGCCGCATTATTGAGCAGCAAGCTTGGGGACAAATATTTAACGTTTGTGCCAGTAGCCACCCCACAAAGCAAGA
>JBELHI010000113.1:0-7056 GCA_042091475.1 Alteromonadaceae bacterium | reverse complement strand
AAGTTAAAACCAGACGGAGACTTATCGTCTTCCAATTGTTTATAAATATCAGCGAGTGACATCTCAACGTCAGAAAATAATATTTCTGCGGCTGACTTCGAGAAAAAAGCCGTGTTTAATATCTGTGGATACACACCACCCGGCACACCATTTTCATCTAACCAACGCAATGATGGGGAGTGAAGGTAGCCCATGCTTTTTTTGTACGGTCTGACTTTTTCATGTCTCGGTGTTGATAGGGTAATTATACCAATGGCGCCACGTTCGGCGGCATAGCGAGACTTTTCTTTACCTGAGGCAAAATGCGCACCTTCCTCGCTGGGAAATGATTTAGGCTTACCAGACAACATAACAACCACTTTACCGTCAACATCCAAGTTTTTATAATCGTCGTGCTGTAGAGTCTCAGCAACGATGCCATAACCAACGAATACCATGTCGCCCGCCACGTGGCTCTTTGTAGTTACTGTACTTGGGCCGGTTAAATATTGTTTTGGGTAGGTCAATTCGACCTCTTGGCCGTTCATCGTAAGGGATAATGTTGGCGATTCTTGGACCAGTTGAGCCTTACGAAACGGCACCCATTGTAGGTATCCGATGTCACCTGCCGGCTGTAAACCATATTGGGAAAATTGACTTACCAGGTAACTTGCCGCTATTTCATGTCCGCGACTACCAGAATCTCGCCCTTCCAGTAGATCACTCGCTAAAAAACGTACATGGGCTTCTAATCGCTGCTTATCTGCAGAAACTGAATTTTCAACCTGTTGTTGGCATGCTGACGTCAATACAGACAAGGCCACAACAAACCATTGGAATTTTTTCATAAATAATCTCAGTAAAATGCTCAAGGAAATGATAACGCGCAAATCGAAGCGCCTAACACAAGGCGCAAACTGTAAGCAATTTTACCAATAAATACTAGTGATATTGACTATTCAGCAGTAAACTCTGTTGAAAGGATTGTAAAGTAAACATGAAAATATAGATGATTAAAAAAGCTATTCTAGATCCCAAACAAAAACGTGTCATGCAACAGAAGCAACAAAAGCGGAAATCAATTTTAATCACTGCTGAGCAGCTATTTTCTGCTGACCGCAGAATACTGCCGACAGTATCAGCAATCAGCGACGGTGCTAACATAGGTAAGGGAACGATTTATCTTTACTTCAAAAGCAAGGAACACATTTTTCTCAACCTGCTAACTCAATACCACTGCGACTGGTTACAGCAACTGGCTACACTGGTTGAACTTCACGGTACGGATATGCACACAATTATTGTTGATCATAATAAACACTTTGTGAGCGCCCCCATACACCTTACCTTAGCAGGTCAATACGAAACATGGTTTAGACCTTGCGTGCCATTGTCGATAATACAAAACCAAGCAGGCCATATTAAGCGCCAGCGGCAAGTGACAATAACAACTCTAAGTCACGTATTTCAATTAACCGATCATCAACTATGCAATCAACTTATTGACCAACTTTACGGTTTAGCCATAGGTCAATGGCAATTACACGACAGTGTTGAGGACAAAATAGAACATATCCAGCAAGGGCAAGAGATCATATGGCAACACTTTTTAACAGCTGTTCAACCGACTCAGCATAAAGGGTGGCGAAACTTCTTTTCTTGATACCCACATTGAGATACTAACCTAACGGTTTTGGCGTTTAAGACTATTTATTTGGGACCATACAAACCGGCACTTCACTCAAACCAAATTTTTGAGACTGAGCCGTAATCTGACTCGTTATTACTGTCGGATATTGTGTTATGTCACACCATATCTATTTACTTTCATTAGCCTCGTCGCAAAATAAGGGGGCATGGTGAAATTCCGTTGAATATTCTCCAACAAAATATCGAAATATATCTTCAAAAAAGGTAATATTAGGCGGAGGTAGAGCGGACCCGCCAAGGACTTTTATGACTATTGCTTTTAGTATTGTTGCGATTTTAATTTTAGTTGTGATCTATTACGTGATCCAAAATCAGACGCTAGCCAATGAGCTTATAAAACAGAAGAATATCAACAAACAATTAGGTAAAAATGCCAAAGCGGCTTTGTCGGGCTTGAGTATCACATGTATCGAATTGCAAAAATTGTATCTTGCACGTATTGCTGACAGTAAACGGCATGGACTGCTCACAGAAGAAAATTACAATCACGCGTTTTTTGTGATTAGTAAGTTAGGATTCGTGGTTATGCGCGCAATTGAGATGGATATTAGTATTGAACGCGCCCTACAACAGGCGTGTAGCGCCTCTCCTTATAAATCTAGCGAGATTAAGAAATTTGTGTCCCAGCAACCTAATGAAGTTCGCATGGCATGGTCACAAAATACGGTGGTGGGTTATATGAGTGCCATTGGTCGTCTAAGTTATATCGGCCAATACTCAAATGCCACATTGTCGGATGACAGTCTGGTATCTTAGGCGAATTTACAAAAATAGTGCCATTGCTCCATGGTTAAGGGTACGACGGAAAGCCTACTACCACGCCTGACCAACATACTGTCCCTAAATACCTCTGACAATTTAATCTCTGACAACATTTTCATCGGCACAATAGGCCCAATTGCCTGTACCTGCACTGCTAACCAGCGAGGATTCTCAAGGGTAGAATTACTATCAAAATATGCAGATGATGAATCAAATTGAAGTGGGTCGGTAAAGCAATCCGATATGACTTTAGCAATACCTACTGCCCCAACCTGCTTACAACTGCTGTGGTAAACAACAACACCATCGCCTACCGTCATTTTGTCGCGTATAAAGTTTCTGGCTTGATAATTCCGCACACCTGTCCATGGCTCACCGGTATCGCCTTGGTCAACAAGGTCAGTGAAACTAAACTCGCCAGGCTCGGTCTTGAGTAGCCAATAATTCAATTACTGCTCCTAAATGGGTATCTAAAATAGAACCAAACATGTGCCTGTATAGCCTATGACACAGTGTTCATTAGTTTAAATCAAAGATGTTGACGGATACTGTCAAGAAGCTTGTCGATCACAATAGGCTTCGATACATAACCATCAAACCCTAAATCCATATAACGCTGAATTTCGTGGGTCATATTATTAGCAGTGAATGCCAAAACAGGCGTTAACTTATTCCACGCTCGCAACTGGGTAAATGTCTCTATGCCATCCATATGAGGCATTTGAATATCCATTAACACTAGACCGATATCGGTATCTGTTTCTAAAATTTGTAACGCCTGTAAACCACTAGTTGCTGAAACTATCTGAACGTCGTGGGACTTTAATAATAACTTCAGGAGATCAATATTCACTTCAAAATCATCAACAATGAGTAGCTTTTTTGCCTCATTCAGCATGTTTGAAGGGGGCTCATCAACAGCCACTATTTGATTGCCAGTACCGTCACTGATTGGCGATAACGAACTGCGCAAACATCCCTCATCAACAACACTTAAATCTGGGAGTATCAAGGGTAATACAACAGTAAAGCGACTTCCTAATCCAACGTCACTGGTGACTGCTATGTTTCCACCAAAGGCGTCACAAATTCGCTTAGAAATATCCAAACCCAAGCCCGTACCGTCGAAATAACGTACAGAATCTCGTTTACCACGCTCAAAAGGGGCGAACAGAATAGCCAGATCCTGCTCACAAATACCAATACCACTATCAACCACAGTGATAACGATATTGTGCTGTATAATATCTACCGCAACTGTGATCTGGCCATGGTCGGTGAATTTGATCGCGTTTCCACATATATTTAACAGTACTTGTTTAAGTCGCGTTTCGTCTGTCGATATCATCTCTGGAAGTGAAGGAGATAGCTCAAGGGAAAATACTAAACCTTTGTTTTCAGCCATATGGCGTATCGGTAATACCACTTCATCAATCAACTCTGTGAGACTGACATCTTGATACACTAACTCAAACGTTTCTGCATTCAACTTATTCAAATCAAGAATACTGTCAATGATGTTGAGCAAATGTGTACTACTGGTTTTAATGTGACGCAGTGTTGAAGGCATTTGAGTATTATCAACCAAGCCATTTGAAATACTATCAGCAAACCCCATAATCGTAGTTAACGGGGTGCGAATTTCGTGACTCATATTCGCAAGAAAACGGTCTTTAGTTTTATTCGCAACTTCCAACTCTTCAGTTCTTTTTCTCACCATTAAGTTGACCTGATGATTTTTTGCACGCAGTTTCAGCGCAGATAGTCTGGCGACAACAAACATCATGAGCAATAACAAACCACAATAAAAAATCCAAGCTGACAGGCTCATCCACATGGGCTTTTCCACGGTCAATTTTAGTGGCTGACTAAAGGTAATACTGCCATTGTCGGGGTTCATATAACTTACTTTGACATCATAATCTCCCCATCCTAGGCTCGGTAGAGTAAACCGTTGATTTTGGATATTGCCGTTGAGAATACTATCGCCCCCCTCGATTGTATAAGTATATGATGGTTTAACCTTACCAATAGATAACGGAGACACTACTGTTACCGCAATCGGATCATATAAATAGGGCACGGATAAAGAAATATTGGTTTGATGGTTCAAGCCATGAACTGATTGCTTAAAAACTTCCTCATCAATATCAGCAAAATAGACACCAGCATCGGCATTTTCGTAAGTATTTTTGACTGAACTTGGATTAAAATAAACCACGCCCCTCAAATTGCCAAAAACAAGTACTCCATTGGCTAATGCGACCGCTGCAGAATCAACAAATTCATCTGACGGTAAACCAGATGAGGAATCATAATGCTGCATCAGCATTGAATCAGACGTTATACGAGTCAAACCAAACTTACTGGAGACCCAAATATTTCCGTCCACATCTTGTAATATACCCAATATAGAACCTTGAAAGGTATTTTCGTTGCCAATAAACTGTCGCTCTATTTCGTAGGTTGTACCATCAAGTACAAATAGACCAAGGCCATTAACACCTATCCATAACTTGTTATTATTTTTGTCAAACACCACAGCTGATATATGGGAAGCATCGTTCATTTTAATCGCTTTAGCTACTGAAAATACAATAGCAACGTTGCGAGAAATAGGGTTATATTGAACAAGTTGATTGTCCACAGAAATCAAAATTTCATGTTTATTTGAAAGATCAGGAAAAAAACGAACTTTGGCATTTTCGACGCTTATCGCTTGATTTAACTCATCGTGGTAATCGACGACAAATGAGGTAAGATCAACACTAAATATAGTATGTTTACCGTACTCACTTGCCCACGGAACCGCCCATAATCGATCCATGTTATCAATACGATATTTGTGTTCACTCTCATCTAAAAGTTTGCCGACCTCTGCCGACCTATTGTCCAAAACTAACATTTCCGTATCGGGCTCAAAATGCTCAACTTTAAATAATCGCCGAAACCATAAATTACCAGAACTTGATTGTTCAATATTTGAGACTCGGTCCTGAGCATTACTCAAGGTTGCTCCCAGTGTAAACACTTCCGCCTCTCCAACATTTGAGAGAGATTTCCGTGTGATTTGATGAGTCTGGGTATTTAAATAATCGATCCCCCCAGACGATGCAACCCAGATTCCATCCTTGGTATATTGATCTTTTGCTAAGTCCCACACGTGATTGTGTTGTAATGAATTAACGTCATACGCATCATATTGACGGGTCCTAAAATCAATAGCTTTTGGATCCCAAGCAATTACTCCGTCAGCTTCCGTGCCAATCCAAAGTCTACCTAAATGATCCAACGCAAGACTATGAATAACCCGAGAAGCTATATCAGCTTTTAACTCTCTAAGAGTAAATAAATGCTTCAGCTCAGCCTTTTTTTGGTCGACAATATGAACGCCATTGCTGTTTCCAATATAAAAGTTATCATCATTATTGGCGAACAAATAAGGTCCGTTACGTCCAAGTATTTGTTGTTTCAACGGTATGTCAGGGTTTGTTAACGATGTACTCAGGCTATCATTAGAAACCTTAGCTAAGACATTTTCATAGCCGATGTAGTGGTTATTTAAAAATGACGACAGAGTGAAAACTTTACCATGTTCATCATGGTTTATTTTCCGCAACGTGTTTTCTCTCAAACTAAATGAAAATAATCCGTGGGTCGTTGCAACTAACAGGTAATTATCAAGCTTTAACAGCTGTGTGATCCCATCATTTTCCGTCAATACGTCTGATAAATCGGCGATTACCTTTGATTTACCTTGGTTATTCAAAGATACTAATAGCTTATCGGTGGCGATAAAGATTTGACCGTCGGATAGTGCGATAAAATCACTCACAAAATCGTCCCATTCACCGCCGTTACTCGTTTTAAAAATATTTTTCACGGTATTCGTAGCTAAATTTAACTCGTAAAGCCCTCTGTAGCCAATTGACAGCAACATCTTATCGTCTGTTAATGCTTTACCAAACACATACTCGTGGGCCTCTAGATCAATATTTTTTGGTGCCATTTGTTTTACGCTCAACCCATCGTATATCGATGTGCTGTTAGGCGTGGCGATCCATATGAAACCTAGTTTGTCCGGAAATACGGAAATGATACGCCCAGAGGGTAATCCATGTTCTACACCTACATGAGTCAAGTAGTCCACCGCCATCACGTATCCCTGAAACAAACAACAGTAAACAATGAATAACGCTCGATACAACATTAACAACACGTCCTTTTGAGATTAAATACGCAGGATAAAAATAAAATAGAAGACCACCTGATTAGGTTTTCAATATACTACGATGTCTATTATTACAGAAGAACCAACCAGCAAATAGTTAAAATAAATTTAACCGCAAAGAATTAAATTATTTTGGTAACAATGAAAAGCATTCAAAATACACCATGATTTCACTGACCGTCTAGGCGGGTTTTGAAGGGATTTAGCGAAAAAAAGCTTACGACCGGCGAACCGTGGGCAATGGACAGTGAGCAACGCGAATGAGGGATGCCCAATGGCATGCCGAGAGTGAGAATGGGTGAGTGGTGTTTCATTCGAGTAAACATTTTTGCTCGTAAGGCACGAACAGTCGAGCTCTGCGAGACTATGGAAAA
>JBELHI010000112.1:0-7063 GCA_042091475.1 Alteromonadaceae bacterium | reverse complement strand
TCATCAATTTTTCTTTTTCGTCTGATGCCAGTAATTTAGTTCCAGAATGACAGAGAGAACTCAAGGGAGCTAAACTATTATTGAGCTCGTGGTTAAGTACACGAATTGACCGCTTTAACGCGGCGACTTCTCTACGATTAAACTGTTCATTCATATTTTGTAATAACATCAGCCTATGGGGCATATCACCCAACTTTATGCGCTGTGAAGACAAATGCCACATTTGCGCAGTACCATCATTCGACAAAATATCCAGTAACTGTTCCGAGTGCATGTCAGCAGACACCATTAAGCCCTCAAAGGGTTTCTGTAATGCATCAGCCAAAGGCATGTTAATGGTAACATCAGAGGTTAACAGGGATTTTTGTGCAGACCGGTTATGATAAATTAATTGATGTCTATGATTGACTAGCAAAATCGCAATTGGTGATTGATCCATTACCCGGTCAAATAATAATTCCCTGTGGTACATCTTTTGTTTTTGTTGATGAAGGCTTTCCGAGGTTTTATTGATCTGTTCAAGCACCTCACTCCATTGTTCATTACGGCCATCGATCGGGCGAGACGAAAACTCACCGTCCTGCAAATTTAACAAAGCAAGTTTCATACTGCGATGAGCACGTTTGAACCCTCTGAAATATTGCCACTGAAGCACACCACCACTGACAATTAAACACACCGCGAGATAACTCACCGTATTGTTGACATCAAATCCCAAAGATCCAATGCCAAATACACCAGTAATGATCAATAGCCACGATATATATACAATGGAATTATGTCCTAATAGCTGTTTCATAAAATCACTCTGGTTTAGCAATATCAAATTTTTCCATACGACGATAGACGGCTTGTCGACTTAACCCCAGTTCAGAAGCTACTTTGGCAATATTCCACTGGTTATTAGTTAAAACTTCCAGTAAGGAAAATCGATCCACGGGCTTATCAACGGCCTGGGATAAGTGTTCCATCTGTCGTAAGCCAAAATCGTCAATGGAAAGTTCAAGTTCGGCAAATAGCGCGGCGCGTTTACACGCATTTTCCAGCTCTCTGACATTACCTGGCCAAGAATATTGTGTCAAAGCATCCAAAATCTCATGGGCAAGGTAGTCATGGGGATAGCCATTTGCCTTGAGGAAATGAAGGGCAAGGGGTTCGATATCAGCCACTCTTGAGGCTAATGGAGGCAAACACAACTCAATAACATTCAAACGATAATAAAGGTCTTCCCTAAAAGTGTCCGTCTTTATACCATCAATCAGATTTGCATTGGTCGCGCTAATGACTCTCACGTTAACGCATTCAGTATGATCGGACCCCACCTTCTCAAACTCACCTGACTGCAGTACTCGTAGTAATTTCATTTGCCCAGAAAGAGATAAGTTGCCAATTTCGTCCAATAATAAGGTACCGCCGTCAGCCGCTTTGAAACGACCATCACGGGCCTTAGCACCAGTAAAAGCCCCAGCCACTGAGCCAAATAACTCAGCTTCCATGAGTTCTTGAGGGATTGCTCCCATATTGACTTTTACCAGGGGTTTATCAGCCCGTTGAGAATGTTTGTGAATAACGTCAGCTAAACGCTCTTTACCTGCACCGTTTGGCCCGGTTACTAATACATTAATATCAGCTCCGGCAACTTTTTTAGCTTTGTTAAGTAGGCGCTCAGTGACCTCACTGTTATAGATAAAATCGGCTGTTTGTTGCTGGACCCCAGAAGCTTTCTGTGTTGCTAAGACAGCCAGGATTTTGCTGACGAGATGTTCGTCGTTCCACGGTTTTTCAAGATAATCAAACGCACCATTTTTGACGAGTTCTACCGCCATTTTCACGCTCGCCCAAGCAGTCATAATAATCACTGGAATAGTAGGATAGTATGTGCGTAAATGACTGAAAAGTTGCTTACCTTCATCTCCAGACACACACCCAGTACTAAAATTCATATCTTGAATAATGAGATCCACTGATTGACGTTGTAACATCAACTCAGCTTGTTTTACCGATGTTACCGAGGTTACCTTCAAACCATTGAGTTCTAAAAGTAATTCTAACGCGAGACAAATATCGACATTATCGTCGATCACCAAAATATGTTTCATATTGTACAAGGGTAGCTTGGACTACCCATATTTCCTTAAAGTACGAATTTACAGGACTTAATGTCCATTTACGACAGGCGAGTAGCCTCCACCGGAGATACATTGGCGGCTTTTTTTGCTGGCCCAAAGACAGAAATGACGCTACCGAGACACAATACCAATATAGTCCCCGCCAGGTATAATAATGACGGTTTGCCAACGGAAACATAATGACTGAAAACGTAATTGAGTGCAAAACTTAACACCACACCTACCCCGCATCCCATGACCAACAACATAACATTTTCCTGCATAACAAAACCCAAGATATCCTGTTTTGATGCACCTAATGCTCGGCGGATACCAATGTTTTTGGATTGTTGGTGGGCATGAAACTGACCATGACCATAAACCCCTACCAAACACAGCAATATCATAATGACACTCAAGGCAGTAAAAATCTTCAGCATGCCATTACTTTTGGAAAAGAAACTGTCAAACACCTCTCGCAGACTCATATGACGCCATAATTTCCGCTTGTGGTAATTGTCTATAATAATAGTCTCAACCCGATCTTTTAACTGCGCTACGTTCTGACCGTCGCGATAGCGGATAATATAGTTAAGCTGTGGCGACAAATGATTAAGGAACATTGAATAGTGTTTTGCTTCGCCTTTATCATTGACATCAGCAACAAAATCAGACACCACGCCAACAACCCGCCTCAGTTGATTATCACCAAGTAATTGACCAATGGGGTCTTCACTGCCAAACAACCGCTTAGCAATACTTTCAGTTAAAACTACTTCTACCGTCCCTTTGGGCCAACCAGAGGTCGTCGTGTACCACTGATGAGACATGGGCGTCATCCATCGGCCTTTAAGTAATTCAATACCTAACACATCCATGTAATCAGGCCCCACCATCCAAGCATTGACACTCACAGATTCAGCATCAGCAATACCATGGCGGTTCTCACTCCAACTAGAGCCATGCCAAAAAGGCACTTGTGAGGAATAGGTTACGGATTCCACACCGGGTTCTTTAAGTATGGCTGCCATATCGCGCTCTACAATTTCAAGAAACCGCCCTCTGTCATTGTAAATTTGATCAAAGGGCATGACACCAGTAACTAAGATGTTATCCATCTCCAGTCTAGTATCAACACTGGTTTTTTGGTGAATGTCACTCGCAATTTCTATGGTGTTAACTAATAGCGCAATAGCCAATGCAAATTGCAACACAAGCAGGCTTGTAGATAACTTTCTTTGTAATAAAGACTTCAATATAAGTTTCATCATGTATTCCTTACACACTTAACTGTCTGTCAATTGACGAGAATATATTGCGGCCATAAGGCACGGCAAAACACGCGAACACACTCACTATGCTTAATAGTGCAGTCGTTAGGACTAATGTCCCATCAAACTGAGTCAACCATTCATAGGCATTAAATATAGTGCCGAGTTGGCCAATAAATATGTAGCTGAGTAATAACGTAGGTAACACAACGATAGCGGTCATAAGCATCATCATTACCAGTGCTGACAACAACATCACTCCGCGGCTGGCACCCAGGGCACGGCGCAGTTTAAATTCACCGTGATAATGTTGGAATCGGTTAACCGTGACACTGCTGGCATTAAACAAACTGGCGAGAAGTAATAATGCAGAGGCAACACCTAGGGCCATAACTCGCTGATCAATGAGCCCCGTTTTTAAACTCCACTGTTGCACGTCATGCATCTGGTTTGTGATCTCGTGGGGGTGGGCACCAAGAGTCTTAAGATGCTCGGTATAACCATGAAGATAGGCTGCAAATAACTCTTTGTTTTTTAAATTCTCAAATTCCAGCCAAAAATGTAGGAAAAAAACTGGTTTAGTACGAACGTCGGCCATTGAATCAATACGGCCATGGGAACTCATATTGCCGTTAACCGCAGCTGATATATCTATAGCAGTCTCTAGGGGTAAAAATAATTGTGCAGACTTTTCAAAATAAACACTATTGTGAAAATCAGCACGATAAAAAGCTGCAGATACCGGCGTTGGAGCCAGCACGCCACTGACAGAAAAGGTCTCCCCCTTTATTTTAAGTTGCCGTCCTACACTGTTTTCGCCGTTGAATAGTTGTTCATTAAAATCATGGGAAATAACTACATCACGCAATGCCGTATCTTGCTGCCAATGACCGCCATATTGAAATTGGTAATCCATAACATCAAAAAAACCCACAGTTGTCGCATTAGCACCAGCATCCCAAAACCGTTCTTCGCCGTCCTTCTCAAGACTGACAAACAAGTAAGAGCTATAGAGTAGCGCCGAATGCTTTACCGTTTCATGGGTCATTACCTCTTTAGCATTACTGTATGGCATATACGGCGGTAACTCACCGCGAAAAGGTTCATCTGAGGGCCAATTATTGATGGACACTCTAAATACTCGCTCCCCCTTCCCCGGTAATGGTTCTTGGGTAATGCTCTGTAACAAGGTAATACAGCTGGCAAAACCTGCCATCCCAATACATAAGGTCAAAATGACCACAGCGAATACTTTGGGCGTGCGGCGGATTTCTTTAATGTTTTGCCAACACAAATAACTTAACATCTCCATTACGCCTCCTTTAGCACAGGCTGATATACGTGGCTGTCACACAATTGACCATCCACAATACGTACCACCCGCTGTGCCTGCATGGCTTGCTCTGGAGAATGAGTTACCATGAGAATAGTCACGCCTTGCTCATTCAGTTTTAACAGTAACTCCATTACCTGTTGAGCCATCACACTATCAAGGTTACCCGTAGGCTCATCAGCTAAAATAATACTTGGTTCACCGGCTAGGGCACGCGCAATGGCAACTCGCTGTTGTTGCCCTCCGGATAGCTGACTGGGAAAATAATTTGCCCGTGATTGCAGCCCAACAACCCGCAAAGCCTCAACAATTTTTGCATGACGTTTAGCTTTGGACCAACCGCGATAGCGCAGTGGCATATCAATGTTGTCGTATAAGGTGTAATCAGAGATGAGATTGAAACTCTGAAAAATAAAACCAATTTTTTCATTGCGGATCTTAGACAACTGCTTATCTGATAAACCTGTGACGTCAATACCATCAATGGCGTACTGGCCAGAATCAAAATTCTCTAATAACCCGGCAATATTAAGAAATGTAGATTTGCCCGAGCCTGATGGACCGGTGATGGCGACAAATTCACCTGCATTAACCTCAAGGGAGAAATCCTTCAGGGCATTGGTTTGGATCACATCCGTTTGATATATCTTGCTGACTAATTGCATGTTAAACATGATATTTCCTTCTTTTTATAAAATTATATTATATTTTTGTGTAGATTTATCTAAGTAAAATTTGCGGCACTGATAGAAATTCATCTACCGCAGAACTAATCACGGTGTCACCTTGAAGCAGACCATCCAGTACCTGTACCTGATTAATCCCGACTTTACCGAATAATACGGTGCGCTTCTGTGCAACATTATTTTCGTCAATGACAAATACATACTTGCGTTGGCCGCTGTCAAAAAACGGTCCTCGCGTCAGTAACAAAGTGTCCTCCTCACTCCTGATGTGGAGCTTGGTATTGATAAACTGGTTTTGCCTAAACTCAGGCATATCCTCACTGTCTGTGAAACGTGCATGTACCATCAACATATTGTTCTGTAACTCTGGTGAAATGGCGTAAATTTCAGCTGCCAGTTGGCGACCAGAAACCATTACAGTCACGGGCATTCCAATATAGATTTCTGCGGTGTAGGCTGGTGATACAGTGAGTTCAATTTCAAAATTTGAGTAGTCAATGACAGATATTAAGGGTTGCTGTGCTTGAACTTGACTTGCATTATCTAAAAGCCAATTACCAATAACGCCTTCTACCGGCGAACGCATAGATAGCCCTGCAACTCGTCTTTCCATTTCCGCAACGTCAAGTTCACGCTGTTTTAGTTCAAATTGACGAGCTTCCGTTTCAAAAGCGTTCATTTCCAGCGCCACTGAATACGCTTTTTCAGCATGTTTGTATCGTAATTGTGCTGCCAAACGTTCGTCTTTTCGTTGTTGATAATCTATGTCGCTGATCAACTTTTCCGCACGAGAGCGTGATGCTCTTAAGTATTCCCGGTGAGCCGCATTAAGAATAATTTGTGCATCATCTTTGTCCCTTTCTATTTGCGCCACATCTCGCTTGCCTTGTAATTCAAGACGACGCATCTGTAAGTGGAATTGAGCCAGAATACTTGTCTGTTGGGCTAACTGATTGTGCAATTCCGGACTATCAATTTTAGCCACCACCTGACCTGCTGTTACTCGTTCACCTGGTTTTACCAATAGCTCAACCATGCCCGTTTCAGTACTCGACAATCTTGGTGCATGGCTTGCAACTATGGCACCCGATGCGGAAAAGTCCTGACTAAACACGCCACGCGTCACCTTAGTCGTGCTGACAAGGTTTTTTAGCATACTTACATCTGTACTTAACCAAGAATTAATAGACGGCGCAGCACTGACGCACACAGCAACGACGCCAAGCAACACCATGGCATATTGTTTATTTAACCGACGCTTCGAACCTTTTACTCGAACATCTTGGCCAATATTGTTATCAATCATAATTAAAACTTCCTACCAACAATGTATCCAATCTACAGCAAGGGAGCGTGATGCCGTAGTATCTGTAATTGTGTATTAGCAGGCACTGTGCCAAAAAATCAAAAAAAATAAACCATTGAAATTATTGACAATTATTAGTTGTTGAATTTTAACCGTGTCCGATTTTAAGGGCGTACTGTCCAAATGTGTCCGCAAGTGTCCGCTATAAAACGAGTTAACAATCTAAGGCGTAAGGCATGAAATAATTGGATGGAAACTAAAACTAACGGTATCAATACCACTAGATGATAAAAATATTTTGAGTAAAACTTGAATAACTGAGGTTTTTACTTTTAAATGTCCAACCTTGAATTACAGAG
>JBELHI010000111.1:0-7087 GCA_042091475.1 Alteromonadaceae bacterium | reverse complement strand
CTTGCTGATGCTATTTACAGATGGATGTCCATATATACATTACCGAAAGAAAAATGTCCTTAGTAGCTCTTGGTAGTAACTCTAACTAAGGTACCTTACCAAAAAAAATTTTATAAGGTAACTTTATGATGTCTATACAATAAAACCTTCTCAGTACTGAAATGTAGTTTTCACATATCCATAATATTTCTATGGGATTATTCACAGGGATTATAATTAAGAGAGAAGTTCTATGTTCAATAAAGCATTTTCCAGACGTTCATTTTTACAGTTCACTTCAAAGAGCGTTGCCGCAGCTGTCGTATCAGCAAGTGTTATAGGTTGTTTATCGAGTTCTGATAATAATGAGCCTACTGTGGCAGAGAATATTATCCCACTCAACTTTTTGCATGGTGTTGCAAGTGGAGATCCCACGTTTGATTCAGTTATATTGTGGACCCGTGTTACACCTGATGACACATCTTATTCTGATGCTATTGCTGTATCATGGGAAGTAGCTACCGATGATAGTTTTGCTAATATCATTCGTAATGGTGTTACTGATATTTCATCGGAAACAGATTACACATTGAAAGTTGATGCTGTGGGTCTTGACTCTAATACCCGTTATTATTTTCGTTTTATGAGTAATGGTGTTATGTCAAATGTGGGTGCCACGAAAACATTGCCAACAGGTAACGTTGATAGCGTCAAACTTGCGGTAATGTCTTGTTCAAACTACCCCACTGGTTTCTTCAACGTTTACGACCTTGCTTCGCAACAAGAACAACTTGACGCAGTGTTACATCTAGGTGATTACATTTATGAGTATGGTGCGGACGGATATGGAACAGAAAATGCCGAAGCGATGGGCCGACAAGTCACACCAACTGGTGAATTGTTGACTCTCGCAGACTACCGTGCACGTTATGCGTTATATCGCACTGACGTAAGCTTGCAGAAATTGCACGCGACCGCCCCCTTCATTACTGTTTGGGATGACCATGAAATTGCTAATGATGCATATGTTGACGGCGCAGAGAATCATGATGAATCTGAAGGTGATTTTGAACAACGTAAACTCGCTGCTATGCAGGCATATTTTGAGTGGTTACCAATCCGTGCTGCTGCGTTAGGCGACAATCAAACGATTACTCGTAGTTTTGCGTTCGGCGACTTAGTCGATATTCATACCTTAGATACGCGTATCGTTGGTCGTGACAAACAACTAGACTATGCAGATTACACAACCGCTCAAGGCCTCAATGCTGAACAATTCACCTCAGATCTATCGGATCCTAATCGCACCATGCTGGGGGCTGAACAACTGGCTTGGTTACAAGGTAACTTGGCTTCGAGCACCAGTAAATGGCAGGTTCTCGCGCAGCAAGTATTAATGGGTAAAATGAATTTACCAGCCGCTATTGCAACTCAACAAATGACCATTCCTGAGTTCGCTGAGTTAGGTGCAATTGCCCAACTGGCTGGAAGAGCAGCTGCAAGTGACCCGACATTAACAGCAGATGAAATGACTTTTCTACAAGCTAACCAAAGTCGTTTAACACCTGAGGTGATGGGATTACTTCAGCTACCTAATATTCCTTACAACCTTGATGCATGGGATGGCTATTTTGTTGAACGTGAGACCATTTTAGGAACAGCTAAGGCCCACAACAAAAACTTAGTTGTTCTCGCTGGAGACACTCACAATGCATGGGCCAACAACTTGAAAGATATGAATGGTAATTTTGTTGGGGTAGAATTTGCAACAGCCTCGGTGACATCACCCGGTTTGGAACAATACCTCAATATTAGTGCTCCAGAAGTACCTGCCACTGAAGGTGGGATCAAACAGTTAATTGAAGACTTACAATATTTAAACGTATCAGATCGAGGTTTTATGGTCGTTAACTTTACTTCAGATGAAGTAACGTCTACGTGGCACTTTGTTGACACCATTACCAGTACTTCATATCAAGAAAATATGGAAAGACAAGCAAGATTTAAATATGTTATTGGTAGTAACGGCTTGACTAATATCAGCTAATAGGACTTAAACCTTCGAAAACAGAAACGCTGGCTTGATGTCAGCGTTTTATTATTTGAATATCACTTTATTTTTGATATCTCTAGTCTGAAAGTATCAAACGTAACAACACCTAAATAATTAAAAGTATCAGTTTAGGCTGTATAGTTAGACGATTTTTAAGTTGTAAAAATGTTGGGGTGTACTATTTACAGTGTTAACGCTAGCAGAATATAATATTAGGGTGGTATATCCAACCCTATTCATGGTTGCGATCAAAGACTTTTTTAGCCCCAAAAGCACTACTAATTACATCCCACTATAATAAGTTCGCAAAATACTTTATTCTTGAACGGTATTTGTCTTTCATACAGTTGGTAAGCCCAACGCCATAGCCTGAGCATTCAGTTCTTAGCATTCTCAGCCAGCCGCGTTGTAAGCTTTTAATCTCAGGGTAAAGTTCGGTTTCTCTGACTTTTTTGTACAGAAGCCCCAACTGTTGATCATACACTGACAACCCTTGGCTATTACAAATCGCCTTTTCCTGTTTAGTTCTGGCCAATTTACAATCAAAACTTGGCTTAATTTCAACCTTTGGCAATTTTTTTAGCTGTTCCCATGTCATATCGACAGTGTGATTCTTGTCGAGATACATTGATAACGTATTATCTTTGGAATCTTTGATATTAATGTCTGCCCCTGCACTGATAATTTTTTGAATAAGCGGGATACTGCCATTTTCAACGGCATAGGTTAACGCTGAACGGTTTACGAATTGAAGTGATGTATAGTCATGATCTGTGGAGGTAACATTATTAAGCTCTTTTCTCTTTGACAATAGACGCTTCACGGCGTCAAAGTCGTTAAAGTGTGACGCCCACATAAGTTCTGTCTTATAGAACCAATTCACTGCTAGACGACCACTGGGTCGGTCTAAGGTATAGGGATTAGATACTGGAACAGCACGAGGCGCACCTTGTCTGATATAAGGGTGTAATGCTACGGTTTTTTCTAAGAAATCATACACCGCTTGAATGGCAAGGCCATTGGCTATCTCGTCATCTATGTTAAATTCAGATTTATAAAACCCTGACAAGACAACATGCGCTGCTTTAATGTGGTGACGGAGGGCTGCAATTTCTCTGTAACTCCAGGGATCTGAGGCAGCGAATTCGCTTAGAACAGCCTCAACTCTTCGGTTTTTTTCGCAATTATTCACTTTTTGTGTGTTTAAACATTTGCCGTCTTTTCCGACTTGAATGAGCCAAGGCTTTTGAATGGCGACTGAAAAGGCGTCTTTTACAAAGTTATGTGGGTTACCCATACTGCCATAATACATAGAAATATGCGTGATACCTTTTGTCATCAGAACTGAATTCGCGACTTCTTCTAACCGATTAAGTTGAGGCGAAGTAAATGTTGATCCGGTACCAATTTGACAAACGACCTCTGGCACACCTGAGGTAACTTTCAGTATTTTGCTGTTTGTGACAGTGTAAAACTCATCATTGAATTGAAAGACATTGGTTAAATATGGACTGAAACTATTTTCACTTTCTGGAAAAATTAATTTAGTGTCGGTTTCAGCAAATGAAACCTGTGCACTTTCACTAGGCTTTCCAGCGAGGATAGTCGATAACGTTTCGTCTTCGACCAACCAGACACTATAAAAAGGTCCTCGCCAACCAATAGTATTCACTTTGAGTACAAAAGACTTGTCGGCCGATGGTTTAATATCACCCACAGCCGTAATATTCGTTGCACTACCGCCCCATTTAAAACTGTGTTCAAGATTGGGTACCGGTACCCATTCAAGCCAAGTTAATCCATCACTATTAAAAGGTTTTGAGAACTTTACAGGAATAGTATCTGAACCGTCCGGTTGATAAATGGTGTCGTCGCTGTGTGACACGATTTCTTCTGTTTTAAAAGACAAGCTAATACCCTCTGAGAGCTCTAACTTGTAGGCTGCTTCATAAAGGTTACAAACTTGCTCTTTTTTAATTGAGAAATAAGGGGTGATTGCTGCATTACTTGATAATGTAGTGAAAAGTAGCAGTGATACGAGGGATTTCATATTCTCGGGAGCCTTGGTATTAATATCTTTAGTCTTTGATTGACTCAACCATATTGTGAGTATTTTTAGCCGCCAAACTATACTTATCACAGTCTACTTTGTAAATGCTTTAATCCAAAATTGATTGCCGAGACTCAAGGGTAAGACAAGGACCTCAAAAAATGTGTGGGCAAAAAAAGTGTGGGTATCTTGTTCAGTCGCATTGTTTTGTAGCAAAAATTTATGCAAACAAAATAATCGGCATAAATACAATACTGAAACTGGTTACGTTGCAATACCACGATTTTGAAAATACAGGATGGCTATGTGATAGAGTAATGGGAACATCAAGTAAACAATATTAACGACACAACAATCACTTATGAAACAATAGATGCTTGCCGTAAACCTGATATAAAAAGGCACAACCGAATGTTGTGCCTTAAAAAGAGAGCTAAGAGAAAATCCAGGTACTAACTAGTATTCTTGTGAAGTAAAGCGGTTAGTCGATGCAGCGCTGAAGATACGAACTCTGACGTTATCTCTGGCTAACACCAAGTCACCGTCTATTACATTAAGATTAAACCTAGCTTCATGCATCCAATCATAGACGTTATCTCTGGGCGCATTAATACTGATGCACGACTCTGACTCGCCTTGAGCAAAAACTACTTCGTTATTAGACAGCTCAAAATCATTCGCTGTAGCACCACGTCCTGGACGATCCATTAATTGGAAGTTAATTGCAATTTTACCAGGTTCTAAACTACCCGCGCTATTCCTAGTAAAGCAAAGTGATTCACTGCTGCCCTCGCTAATTTCGATATCGTTAACTTCAATGGGGAATATGAATGTGTCACTCGTATTGAAACTACCTACCAATTTATTCGCGCTATTTCTGTCGTGATCAATAAACATCAGGTCGCTATCTGATAGATCCATATTAAAGTAATACGGTGAATCATTGGTAAAGAATGCCGCCAATTGGTTCAAACCATTGGTGTACGCCGGTGCTAATACATTCAATATACTAAACCCTTGCATGCCATTCGCTGTAATTTCCATAGTCTCAAATTGTGCGCCTGTTAGCTCTGTTGCAAAGGTGTTGGTTTCATCAGCTAGGCTGACCTTAACCACGCTGTCAGGAACAACCGACAGTGACAATGTACCGTCAGCATTCTCAGCCCTTGCAGACAATTCAACCGTTATTTTTTGTTCTGCATCTGAGCGGATAGCGTCATTACCTTGATACAACTCAATTAACACTGGAAAATCGCCTGTCACACTATCGTCGTTATTAAACGGCACCAAAAGCTCTAGTGGCATTTGTTCAACATCTAAAAGACCTGAAAGCGCATCTTGGATGGATTTATTATTGAAAAATGCACCTTTTAGATTCATTACGACAGAACGTTCATCAGAAGAATAATGTGTATAGGATGGTAAATGATGAGAATTTCCATCTTCGTCATGCATCACCACTTTAATTGTGCGAGATGAAATTCGCCCCAAAACATTTGATCCTGGCGGCTCTGCATTGACAGCTTCAGCACCAAAAATCTGCAACACCTTAGCATGCGCTGCATTACGTGCCGCTTGGCCAAATATAGGCGTTGAGGAAAAGGAGTCTTTATACATATCGTTTCTGGGCAAGGTACCGAATTCAAACAAGCCTTTGTCACCACCACCAAATTTAAACAAGACATAATCATCGATATTAAACATCGCCCTAATCTCATCCACTTGTTTAAAACTATCTGGCAATTCAGTAATTTCTTGTATGTAGGTAGTTGGATTAATACTGAGCTGATTCGCAATGAAGTCATAGGGTGTGTCTGACATGACGCCTGTGCGGACAATATCTGGCATATAGTAGTCAGCCTCTAGCCCCCCCTTACTGCGATAAGTACTTACAATGATATTTGGGAAATAGTAATGAGTGGCATCGCGACAATCCGCAATGCCATAAGCTTGGGAATAACTGGAGTAGTTATATTCCGTCTCATCATTTCTCAGGGTGATTTCATTATTGGTTTGACACTCTCGAGCACGGTTATCAAGCGCTTGCCAGCTAACTGATTGGTCTCGCCAGCCACGATTATCAACCGCATTTACCTGAATATCGCCGCCTACACCATCAATAGAAATATTGTCTTTTACAAATGCACTTTGATGCCTAAAGTGTGTGGATACATTGCCTAGACTCTCAAGGCTCAATTCATTTTCGTCGCAAAGTATGGGATCACGTTCACTACAATGTTCTCGAGCAAGAGTGCCCTCTCTGTTCATGAAGGCACCTTCAGATTCAATACTTTCTACCTGGTACCAGCCAAACTCGTTAGGCTCAGTTACATATTGGGCGCTGAACGACAAGGGTAAACGCGTCCAATCACTTTCTTGAAACAAGGTTTCCATACTCTCTGAACCAAGACTAATATTGACTCTGATCTCTTTATTAAAACGTTCCGACAAATACTCATTGATGAGGTCCTCGATTCGGCCAATATAAGGCAACATATCAACTAAGTTTTGTGCGGTTTTTTCTGTGATTTTCTCTGGTGTATCGGCAATAAAATCGCCGATCAAGTCAGCATAAGTAATGCCAAAATTAGACGATAAGATACTTTTTAACTGAGCAAGTTCAGTGGTTACATTAGCAGCAACCGCATCCCCGTCTGCTGCGCAACCTTGTTCTATCGCAAGATTTTCTGTCAAAGAGGATTTGCCCTCAATAATGGCGTCAGATAGCAATGACGTGAAGGGAGATATTACTACGCGATACTTTTGGTCTCCCCCTTCACCTAAAGTGGTTTCAGCATCTTTAATGGAAGGGAGTACCATAGTATAAGCTTGTTCCACGACGCCGCGCGTTGAGTCAATGGCGCCAACGGGCACTTCAGCAATAATAGGGCGATTAATAAGACATTCATAGACATCCCAATCAATCTCATACGTCACTTCACCATCAGTGCCTTCACCATCAGTGCCTTCACCATCAGTGCCGTCACCATCGGTGCCTTCACCAT
>JBELHI010000110.1:0-7136 GCA_042091475.1 Alteromonadaceae bacterium | reverse complement strand
GTCAATGCCTTCGTCTTTATGTAAGATACTGCGGTTTAGCCACGCTCTGATGTACTCTCCACTGTTATCTTCGATAGACCATTGACGTAGCTCTGTCATCTTGCCACCAACCACAGCGGTATCAACTTCCAGCATCAACATGCTATCAGAGGGTTTATATTGAGCGGTACATACCTCGCCACTACAGGGTGTCCATTGCTGCAAAGGCAAACCAAAGCGATACGTGTCGCCTAATTTCAACACTGATAACGCACGGTGATCATATTCCACTGGTGTGTAGCCATCTTGTTTGACTAGGGTGCTGACTTCTACAGGTGCACTGGGGTTGTTGATATCAAATAAACTGACTTTCATCCCCGTTGTTTGTGCCCGTTGAGCGCCATTACCAAGGTCAATTAATGTGACTTCCTGCCCCACACCTAACAAAAAGTTATTATCCATTGGATGTAAATAACTAGAAAATCCCGGTATTTCCAAGCTACCCACGATCACTGGTGTATCATCAACCGGTAAGTCAATCACATACAAGGGATCAATGCGCTCAAACGTGACTATGTAGGCGCGCTCAGCAAAATAGCGCACTGCATAAATATCTTCATTGGGTTTACCTATGGGCTCTGGCTGAGACGTATTCGGTAGGGTGGCACGAGGGACTAATTGCGCGCCATCTTGCTCTAATACCGTCAAATAATGGGTAGGGGAACCACTATAATCCGAATACACCACGCGGAACTCGTCTTGATATTCGCTGAGTCTGAACATTGGATTGTTCCAACCTAGGCTTCCTGCTACTTCACCTGAAGCTTGATAAGCCATATTAGGTGCCAATGAAAACTTATCAAATGCGGTATTGTCATAACTCTGATTTACCAAGTACATATTGTTTTGCGACACATAGATGTCATTAACATCGCCCAATACACACATTGCTTCCATCTCACTTGGTTCAGTCATATTGATGCGAATAATACTGATCACTTGCCTTACTGTGGCGTCTTCCGCTTTGGGCATATAACACTGTTCTGCGCTGAACATGGGCTCAGGTTGCCCGCCATCACGGGTGTACATAGGTAACAATTTTTCTATCGCGACGTTGTCTAACAGCAGTTGGTTCTGCAATTCTTGTATCGCCGTTGGGTAGTAGATCCAGCCATCAAGATTGGGTGCGTAAGCACTCACTAAATACAGCTCATCGTCAATTCTGCGACTATCAATCAAGCTACCGTCAAAACGCAGTGTTGCCATGGTGGTTGCTGATTCAGGTGCACTTGTATCATACATCACAACACTAAAAGGAGATGAATGAATGTAACCAGGGCTGATATCTGAAAAGGTAAAGTACATGTTTTGATTGTTGAATACTCGTGCTAGCGTCTGCCCGTCATTGCCTAGGTAAATGCTACTATCGCCAGTGCTACCGTCATCCACGTTAAGAATATTAACTTGCGTGAGTTGATTATCACTTTGGCGCTTTAAGACGCTTACACCGCTTTCACTGTACCAATCCTGTTGCTCCACAAAATACATATAATCGCCGTCGTACTTTATTCTGTCGCCTTCTTCAACCCCCTGCTCTTGAACATTGGTGGTAGAGTAACCGCTAGCATCCGCGCCACTGCTACTCTCAGCACTAGCCGCGGTGGCAACCATGGCATCAGCGACTGGAGATTCAAGTATCATACTGCGCTGGATGAGTAATAAACCAATGTTGTCTTTTAATACGGCTTCAACATCTGATGCAGCGCTTAACACATATTTTGAGTTAACATCATCAACCCCAACAATCGGCGTACTACCCGAGGGTTGGCTACTCGGTGGTGAGTCACCACCAGAACAAGCTGACAAACCAATTAAACATAAACCAATGACTGAAAATCGCATAAGAACTTCTCCTTTAGAACCTATACACAGCTTATCGAAGCCTCTGTTGGCTTTCTGTCTAAAAGCGTGCTGAAATGTTATCAATTGTAATCGTAATACCTATCGGCCTAATAATTTGTTACAGTATTTGTATGACAAAAAAATAGTGAAACAAATGAATCACAAGCTACCAATAATATTGCTGATTGCCTTCTTGACCACCCTGCCCGTTCATCAGGCATTAGCGGCGTGCGATGATGACTGCGTTGAGATTGAACAATGGAACATAAATCTAGCCCTGGGCCTGTCGGATTTCACCACTGCCTACAACCATAACGAGACAATATCACCAATCACAATCATGACGGATATTACTTGGTATGGCGAGCATTATTACTACGACAACACTGAAATTGGTCGCACGCAATGGTTTGGTGATCTAGAACTGGATGTCTATGTAAGACTGAATCCAGAAAAGTGGCTATTACAATCAGCACCCACAGTCACTGTATTGCCCATTCCTACTGCTACTGCCACCATGCTGGTAGAAGAGGGAAACACACCAGGTGAAGATGGTATTGTCAGCATACCGGTACCAGGAGATCCCGTGAACGATCAAAACTCAGGTGACGCACTTGCCCCTGACGAGCCCTCGGACACACCACAAGTATCCCTCAATAATACGCGTATCGATCCAGACTGGGCACTAGACGCTGGTTTAAGAGTACGCTACCCACTAGAACGAGTGACTTTAAGCGCGGCCTTTAATAAAGACGTTAGTGCGGTATACCAAGGCTATGAACTTTCGTTAGGGCTACAGTATGGTTTTCAATGGCTAAACTGGTCAATAGCCACTAATGTCGGCACCAGCTACAAATCAGATCAGCTTGTAGATTATTATTATGGCTTTGGCAGCAGTACAAGTTTGTCTACTAATCTACGCGGCGGTTGGTTTCCCCGATTTACCATGAGCGCCACTAAACCCATAAATAATCATTGGGGGTGGTTACTCAATGGCAGCTTTCAAGGCTTACCATCAAGTGTAGAAGCAAGCCCAATCGTCAATAACAGCCACTTTCTTAGACTATTTGCAGGGGTGACCTATGCGTTTTAACGGGTTATGCCTTGCCCTTATGTTTTGCTTTACCTTTGGTGTACAGAGTCATGAGTCAGCCATCTGGCAAGTTAGTCCAGACGTTTGCTTTGCACAAAGTGCATCTGACCGCTGCGCTATGACTGTTACCATTCAGTTTAAACAAACCCTAACTGGTAATCATTGTTTGTACTTGGATAGCCAGCGTTTGCAATGCTTTGATAGAGTACCCACTCAATTAGTGAGGGACTTAACACTGACCACCACATCATTGCTAAACCTTCTGGACGAGGGCGGCTTGAACGTGGCAGAAAAACATATCGCAATACAATATTTAAAGCGAAAGCGAAAGCGAACTCGCGCCCCATGGAGCCTTTTTTAATGCAGCATATTGTTTTAGTCGAAGATGACGACCAATTACGTGGACTGGTTAGCGACTTTCTGCGCCAACACGACTTTTCAGTGACCGAGTTAGAGAGCGGTGAACACCTTCAGAAAACCATGAATTCATCAGTGGTTGACTTGGTCATATTAGACGTCAACCTTCCGGGTAAGGACGGCTTCGAATTGTGTCGAAGACTCCGCCATACCTACAAAGGCCCTATCTTATTTCTCACCGCAAGGGACGATAATATAGACCAAATCATCGGCTTTGAATTGGGCGCAGATGATTATGTAACTAAGCCTGCGGAACCAAGAATACTTTTAGCGAGAATCCGTGCCTTATTAAGACGTCAAGAACAACCAGCTGACAAACCTAATCAACCTTTAATGTTTGACGGTTTGATAATTAATCTTGCAACTCGCGGAGTAACTTTGCACGGCAGTCCGGTGATATTGACGAGTCATGAATATGATATTCTGGCGTATCTGGCTAAACACAAGGGCGAAATTGTATCCAGAGACCGCCTTTATACCGAAGTTCTTGGAAGAGAGTACGACGGTCTTGACCGTTCTGTGGACGTGAGAGTGTCGAGACTAAGAAGTAAATTAGACGATGATCCGAAAGATCCAAAGCGAATCAAGACTATTTGGGGTAAAGGATTCTATTTTGTTGAAGGTGTGTGGGACCGTGAGTTAGATGCTTAAGCTATTTATTCGTCTGTACGCTTTTATTATTTTAGCCTTGTTATTGATAACCACACTGCTAGACAGTGTGTTACTGCCACGTTATCAAGAACCAAGTACCACCCCAGACGCGTTAGTTAATCTCATACAACAAACCACAGACGTTGAGCAAATAGAACAACTACTTGGTACATCCGACTATGATTGGGATACGCAGTGGCTGTCAGCAGATAAAATGTCATGGCCAGTAACGCAACAAACTGAGTTAAACAACACTGGCTATACCCAAAGCTATAGCGATATCAATGACCAGACAATTGAGCACATCTATCTAAAATTTGATGACAAGTTGCTGAGAATAGACATACCCCTAGCAGAAAATGATACGCCATTTCTATTTTATATTGGCCTACTTTTTAGTCTTTTCGCCATCGCCTTGGGACTTTGGCTATGGCCTTTGTGGAAAGAATTATTGCAGGTAAAACGTGCCGCTGACGTGTTTAACAAACGCGGGCAGTTTCCACATATAAAGGTCACTAAAGCAAACACATTGACCTCAGTGCTTAACAGCTTTAACTCACTAACGGACAGAATTAACGAACTACTGGCGAATCAACAAGCGCTTTCAGGTACCCTAGCCCACGAAATACGAACGCCCCTCGCAAGATTAAATTTCCGACTTGAGCAACTCCCCCCAGAGCAAAGCGAAATTAAGGCAGCTATTCAAAGGGATATCGACGGCATGCAACATCTTTTGCAAACCCTGCTTGATTACACTCGCATGCAATCATTAAATCCAGAGTTAAATATAGCTAAGTTACCGCTACACAGCTTAGTCCAAGACCTCATTAGCCAATGGCCAACACCCTGCCAACAAACCATAAAAGTCACTACCGACTTGACTGAAGCATACATTATGGCTGATGGGGCATTGATTGAGAGAGCGATTGCTAATTTGTTTTCCAATGCCTACAAATACACGAAAGATACTATTCATATTAGTATTGACTCGGATGAAACCAGTGTAATTATCCAAGTAACAGATAACGGACCGGGGATTACTGAGGACAATTTTGAAGTAATTTTTAAACCCTTTGTACAGGTCGCGAATACAACAAAGACCACAGGTGCGGGTATTGGTCTTGCACTCGTGAGTTTAATTCAGCAGTGGCATGAAGGCACCGCAGAGGTATCATCGATACTCGGCCAAGGTACAACATTTACCCTAAAATATCCTCGGTAACATAACGGGTCAGGTTTTTCTTGTGTTTAACTGTTTGCCTACGTATTGTATTTGAAAAGTTTTATTATCAACAATCACACTGGACTTAACATGCAACAAACCTACCGCCTGATTATAGACTGTCCTGACGCTCTCGGGTTAGTCGCTACCGTGAGTCAATTTTTGGCAACAAGGGCGGCAACTATCATAGAGGCCAGTCACCATACAGATCAACAAACACAAACGTTTTTCATGCGACATGAGATACAGGCTGATTCGGTGAGTGCGTCAATTGACGACCTACGTCGAGATTTTGCGCCTATTGCCGAACAGTACAACATGAACTGGAAACTAGTAGATTCAAGTAAACGTCCAAAAGTTGCTCTGTTAGCCAGTCATGAGTCCCATTGTCTAAACGATATTCTACATCGCTGGCACAGTGAAGAATTGTATTGCGACATTCCCTGTATAATTGGTAATCACCAAAAAATGAAGCAAGTTGCAGATTGGTATGGGGTACCATTCCATTGGGTAGACTTTAACAATCAAAGTAAACAGACTGCGTTTCAGCAAGTCACTGCTCTACTTGAAGAATACCGAATAGACCTCACGGTGCTCGCCCGATTTATGCAGATATTGCCAAATGATTTGTGTCAGTCTCTTGCAGGAAAAGCCATTAACATCCACCACAGCTTCTTACCCTCATTTGCCGGCGCCAAACCCTACCAACAAGCCTACGAGCGTGGTGTAAAGTTAATTGGGGCAACCTGTCATTATGTCACTAGTGACCTAGATGAAGGGCCTATCATTGAGCAACAAGTGATACGGATCAGCCACAGCGACCGAGCAGAAGACATGGTGAGAAAAGGAAAAGATTGCGAGAAGACCGCTTTGGCTAATGGTGTGCGGTTTCACTTGGAAGACAGGGTGATAATACACGGTAACAAAACCGTTGTTTTTGCATAGGTTTCATATTACCTAGACCGATGATAATAATCGGTCTAGCAATCAGCTATTGGCTTTAATTTGTCAGACACGATTGACATTTCAATAGGTTCCAATCGGCGCATAACGCAAGCTTGCATTAGATTAATAGCTTCCGTTGGTCCATCATTAGCGGCAAATGCATGATTTCTATGTTGTGCCGACGGCCACTGTGCGTAAGCGACAAATGTACCTCCTTTAACATGATGTAAACGAGATCCCAATGCACCGTGATGAGCTAAATAGTGCTCGGTAATAATTTCCCACGCTGCCACGAATTCATCCCGTTTTCCGCTCGCTATCTCCCACTGATACAAAACACAATACATTTATTCTCCTATTAATTCGGCGAGCTGTTTTTTAATATCTAACAGTACATACCAATAGCCATCAATACTCATGGTATCCAGCTTACAAATAGACACATTTGTGCTGGCTAACTAACAAATAAAAAAGGCACCCTAAGGTGCCTTTTTTGTCTCTACACTAAAAGCTTACGCCTTAGTGATGATGTCTACTAGTGCCCAGTTTTTAGTCTTAGACAATGGGCGGCACTCACGTACCGTTACCATGTCACCAACATTACACTGGTTAGTCTCATCATGAGCATGTAGTTTAGTAGTGCGTTTGATGTACTTCCCATAGATAGGGTGTTTCACCTTACGTTCTACAGCAACAGTGATAGACTTATCCATCTTGTCACTTACCACACGACCTTGTACTGTACGGATTTTTTGTTCAGTCATTAGGCACCTGCCTTTTCAGTCAGAATGGTCTTAACACGCGCGATGTTACGACGCACTTTTCTCAACTCATCAGTTTTTTCAAGCTGACCCGTTGAATGTTGCATGCGCAGATTAAACTGTTCACGAAGAAGGTTTAACAACTCTTCGTTAAGTTCTTCTACAC
>JBELHI010000109.1:0-7163 GCA_042091475.1 Alteromonadaceae bacterium | reverse complement strand
GAAATCAGGCGAAGGGTCAAACCTTCCGGGGGTTCGAATCCCTCCCTCTCCGCCAAATTTAGAAAAAGGGTAGTCCGCATGGCCTACCTTTTTTTGTTTTCTCTGATGAATAGTTTCCTAGTTAGTTGTCTATTTCTTTTTTAATCCCTGTATATTGCCCAACCAGTTAGAAGCCGACACTGTGGTTAGATTGTAAGCCCCGTCTTCTATTTTTCCGAGTACTTTCGTGGTAACGTTATCGTCGCTGTGAGTTAGTTAACGTTATAATTTAATTCGTTTTTATTTTAAGGGGTGGGCTGTGGTAACAACGGTTACATGGATGACAAGGCGGTGGTGCGGTTTGTTGTGTATTTTTATTTGCGCACTATTGTTAGGCTGTACGTTCAAGCAGATATCAACGAAAACCGCTTTACAGGCCAGTAGCCTAGAAGTGAAATCCATCGCCTTTAACGATGGTAAAACCAAACAGTTGCCACAAATAGTTATTTCATTCAATCAAGATGTCGCAATTCTTGGCGCAGTGCCGTCGCCCGATCAAATAGATGCTGTATCAATTTCACACGACCTCAAGCCGCTCTGTCTCTGGCGTTTTGTCACACTTGATCAATTAGCGTGTGAGCTGAATGGCGGGACTAAATATTTAACTGAGTATCAGGTATCGGTTAACAAGGGCTTCAGTGGAATGGCTAAGGAATTACAAAAAACCACCACTGCCTCCTTCACCGTGCCACTGCCTGCGCCATTTTCTGATCATATATTTGACTTCGTAGGTGCTGATGACGAGTTTCCCAGTAAAATAATTGCTCGGTATTCTTCAAAATGGGATATTCCCGTCGCTGCATTAAATAGGTCTTTACAACTAAAATCACCTAGCGGTAACTATATTGCACTAAATGTTCGGGTTAGCACCGCAACCGGTTACGGTAAAGATAGTCTGGTAATTACCCCAAGGACAGAGCAGATGCCAATAGAGGAGGGGATTTATCACTTGGTATTACCGACTGGGTTTAGCGCTAGTGCCGATCAAGTTCCCCTCGCTGAAGAAATTACATTGACTAGTTTTGGTTACTATAATTCTAAATTCGAATTTTTAGGTGCCGCTTGTGTAGACGATACCCAGTGGAATGGCTGGCGTGATTTAGATATTGCCAATGAGCGCATTGTTGATTGCCCGCCAGAACGTGTCGCGTTTAAATTTTCTTTGCCTCTGGCGGAACAAAATGCAAATGGTTGGTATGGCAAGGACTCAAATACGTCACTTAGTTGGTTAAATGGACCCGATTATGTGGCACTAATAACTGACTCAGTGCGACGAATACACTATTACACATTCTCCTTGAGTGGTGATTCACAATACCAACTTGCTTTATCAAAGGTAAAATCAATCACCGGGCAATCAGTTAAAAATTCAATAGCAGTAGATTTTGTTACTGGGCCGTCAACCCCAGAATGGCGCTTTGATGAATCCCAAGGTACTGTTACGGCCGTAGGCAGTGAAAATTATGCAAGCGTATTACGCAAGAACGTTGAAGATTTGCAGCAAAATATAACCCCCGTTGAAACCCCTGTACAATTGCTTACCCTGCTTAATGGTAAAACCACAAGCATTCAGACTCGTTTGCCTGCGGCGCCTGAAACAATGAAAACATTACGGCCTCAAACCTTAGACTTTCGTCAACATTTAACCTCGGGTAAAGGACTGGTATTTTATCAATTGCGTGGTAGGTCCGTTGAGCATTACAGAAGCACGGAGGTAAAAGATAAAAATCAGCAATTTGTGTTACAAACCGCCGATTATAATGTGGCCATTTGGCACCAGCAGGATCTGCTGTTGCAGATCCATGATTGGCAGGCCAGGCCGCTTCAAAATGTCAGCGTTGAATTGGTTTGTGAGGGGCAACCTAGCCCTATTGAACTGGGTAAAACAGACCAAGGTGGTGTGATTTGGGTAACGGCAGATAAGTGGCACACCTTGTATGGTCCTGTTAGGGGCAAAACCTGTTGGGTATGGACTAGCCACGGCCATCAACATGCCGCCATCAAAGTGCCAACAGTCACCGTTGAAGCAAGCAATCAAGTCAATGTGTTTGCTTGGACGTCACAGCCCATTTATCAACCAGGCGAACGTATTGATATAGGCATAATAGGGCGCGAACGCACCGTCAATGGTTTAATCCCCATGACCAATTTTCAAGACGTTACCTTTGAGTTGAGGGACGTTAGCGATCATATAAGGGTTCCACTTGTTATTTCTGAGCCTTCTGCACAGGGCTTTGCCCATGGGACTTATCAATTGCCTGATGATGTACGCGGAAATTATTACGCAATTTACATGAACAACAAAATTACAGGAGGAGGTTATAATGTCGGCAATGTTTTTGTGCATGAGTATACCCCACCAGAATTTGAGCAAACAATTACAGCACCAGCGCAGGTATGGATTAATGGCACTGTAAGTGCACAGATCTCGGCTAAGCGGATGAACGATGTTCCGTTGACGAATGCCAAGATTAACATACATGCGCACATAAATAGGGAGTATAAAACTCCTAATACATGGCCCGATGACTATGTATTTAATTCATGGGCCGACTTCAATGGCAACCACAATGGTAAGGAAAAACTCAAATCCCTCAATGGTGTGCTCGACAAGCAAGGTGAATTTATCTTTACCAGTGAAAAGCTTGAATCAACCGTGCCTTTCGGCAGACTTGAAATTCACTCGGAGGTGGTTTCAGATACTGGTGAGGCGTTTAACGCCAAATCTAGCTCGAAATATTTTTCAAGACAACACTATGTGGGCACAAAATTTGACGAGGAAACAAAATTACTCTCAGTGATTGCCATAAACCACAAGGGAAATCAGCTCGCCGCATTACCCGTTAGCATTGCGCTTTACACCCCTCATCCAGATGCCGAGCAGCCAGACCAGCAGATTGGTATATGTGAAATTGAGCAATTACCCGGTACCTGTTTAATTGAGGGAAATCACCGTGAAGTTAAGTTGGTGATCACGAGTGGTGATCAGCAATATACTTGGTTCCGCAACTTATCTTTGAAGAATAGTGACAATGAACAGGAAACCACTAAATTCAAAGCGCCGTTTGAGTTAACAACAAGCTCCACACACCCTTCCTATAAAGTTGGTGAGCGCATTCAACTCAATTTGTTTTCCGAACAGCCCGGTGTAGCAAGTTTCATATTACAGGGTGGGGCCATACAAAAAGTTTGGCGGCAAAAAGTTGTCAAGGGCGATAACGTGGTTGAGCTTAGCTTGGATAGCAGCCTGATCCCCTACGGACGCGTCTATGCCTCCATGGCGGTAGATGATGAGCGCGCCAATGCTAGGGTCAGTAAAGCCCTGATGACTCACGGTAACCGATTAGTGTCAAAGGCTTACGATTATCAAACGCATAAGTTTTTTACTGGTTCGCAACGCTTATTCAAATCACAGCTTCAAATTAACGTGGCCCCAATGGCATCTCCGCCTAAAGTCAAACTTAATGTTGGGGAGAGTAAAATAAATAAAGAAGCAAACAATGAATTAAATCATCTGACAAACAATGTGGTGCAGGCGGGCACTGAGGTTACCTTGTCAATTCAATCTGACAGTGATGGCGAAGCACAAGTTTGGTTAGTGAATGATGGATTACTGGCATTATGGGGCACCACAGAGGACGCCTATGACTACCATCAAAAGCTCTATTCCTCAAACGGGTTTGAGAAAGCTCTAACGTTTGATGCTTTGTCTGAACATCTAATGTTAGAGACAAGGATTGAGCATTGGCGTACTGCCAATTACTTTCGGTCCCCAGATTTTGATGTTGGCGCGTCTAGCGCATCGCACAATTATACCAACCAAAAAAGTTTTGCTCAGTCGGTGTGGCTTGATACCGTTACCCTCAAAGCAAATGAAACAAAGCAGTTACAGGTGACATTGCCACAACTGATAGGTCGCTGGAAAGTACTTGCATTAACTGCGAGTAATCAAACATTCGCGGTTGATTCAATAGATATAAAAACCACACAAGAGGTAGAGTATTTTTTAAATTCACCAAGCACCGTGTTTGATATAGACCAGAGTGAAGTTGCAGTGACAGCGGTCAACCGCAGTGCCGAGCCAATTACAGACACCCTCACCCTGAGGGTTAACCAAACGCCAGTTGAGGCTATTAACGTGACCTTAAATGGAGGAGAGCATCGTCAGCTAAAATATACCTTACCCGCGCTATCTGAAGGTGAATATCATATAAGCCTGAAGAGTAAACGCCTAGCTAAATTTGAGGCCCGTAAACCATTAACGGTGAACAGTGGGTTGCGCGTTAATAGTCATATTTGGCTAGTGACCAGTGGAGACAGTAACCGTGTCAAGGTCCCAGATAATGCTATCTACAGTTCACTATCTCTCGGCAAACTAGCCACCGATGAAACCGCCCCCAATTGGCGTGAATTATTGGCATATACCCGTGATTATCCTCATCAATGTTGGGAGCAAACGATATCTAGGGCGGTCAGCTATTCATTTAATCCAGTATCTCAAACCCAATGGCCAGAAGGACAGTCCATATTAAGGAGCCAGCTTTTTGAAGTAGACCTGTATTGGTGGTGGAGGGAGTTCTCCTACTTTCCTGCTTCGGTAGGTGACCCATGGCTAACGGCCTACACTTATCTAGTTTACAGCTGGCTAGTTGATAGTAATGTGGTACTGCCCCTTAAACAAAACGAAGTAACAAAACGCCTGCAAGGGTTACTTGAGGATAAAGCTGTACATAACCGGCGTGAGGATAGGAACAATGAAGTAAAGAGTATGGCTCTGTTGGCACTGTCATCAAACCAGGATATTGATTTAACACAAGCATTGGAAATACGGCAAAAAATAGGCGTTGAAACGCCGCGGGATACCATTTTACAAGCCCTTGCCCTGAAACAGCTGGGGGCAGAACCGTCATTGTATTATGATGATTTAAAAGCGGTGATGAATCTTGGCTATGTTGACACCCATAGCAATGTGTTTAATCAAAATAGTGACAAATGTTTCGCCTTATTGGCACTTGATGAGAATGACGTTGAGCGAGAAGGCTTAATGGCACAACTGCTTAAACAACAATCAGTACAGGGGCATTTTGGCTCTACTTTGGCCAATGCTGTCTGCACTTATGCGATGCGGGATAGACAAGCGCAGCCAAAGGAATTTGCTGACACCCCATTTACAACAAATCACTCGGAGTTGAGTTATCGCACTGATGATAATGATAGTTATTGGTTAAAATTAAGTTATCAACAAGCGATTCCAAGTTTACCCGCCACATCTGCGGGACTAAATGTGCAACGGCTGCATTACGTCAATAGAAATCACGAGTGGCAATTACTTGATGACAGTGAGCCTTTAAAGGTGGGTGAGGTGGTCAAAACAAGTGTTGTTATTCGTTCACCGATTCAGCGTCAGCATGTGGCGATAACTGATGATGTTGCAGGTGGATTTGAAGTAATAAATCCCGCCTATAATCAATTATATCCGCTGCATTTGGATAAATATGATTATAAAAACGGCAGACTGGAAATAAGAAAGGGTAAAGTCTATTGGTATCTCAGAACATTAAACAAAGGCGAAAAGACCTTTAGCTACTACAGCAGAGTGAAACACCGGGGGAAATATCACATGGCGCCAGCTAAAGTAGAGGCGATGTACCGCAGTGATGTGTTTGCTACATCATCATCCAGGCGTGTTGAAGTGGGTGGTTAGTAGTAACATTATGTGTGCTATTGCCGCTGTTTTTTGTTGTTTTAGAGCGCGCTTTACAGCGCGCGCTACTCAGCTAAGGTATTGTCAATGATAATAAGAAAGTGGTAATGTAACCGCTTATATTTTCTTTGATGTTTTCCTGAGTAGTAGTCGTCAATGATTGCCATAATAAGAATGTGTTGGGAGATAGATAAGTGATTAATGTTTTATTGGTTGATGATCATGTATTGGTGCGGGTAGGTTTTAGGCACATCATTCAAAATGAGCGCGGTATGTCGGTGATTGGTGAGGCGGCGACAGGCGAAGAGGCGGTAAAGTTTTGTCGTGCGCAAGAGCCTGACATTGTGCTTATGGATGTCAATATGCCTGGCATGGGCGGCTTAGAAGCAGCAAAAAAAATCATCCGTTATTGCCCTGACATACGTATCATCTTCGTGTCAGCACACAAAGAGAATCCATTTCCTGCGCAAGTAATGAAATTGGGCGCGTTTGGTTACATCACCAAGGATGCGCCGCCGGAAGAATTAATCAAGGCGATTAAACAAGTGTCTTCTGGGGTTAAGTATTTATCTAATGAGCTGGCACAGCAAGTTGCCATTGGTGAATTGAACGTAAATGACGATGATCCTTTTACCCTTTTGTCAGAGAGGGAATTACAGATTATGATGTTATTGACCCGTGGCATGAAGGTTCCAGATATCGCTAAACAGTTATGTTTAACCACCAAAACGGTGAATACGTATCGATATCGGACCTTTGAAAAATTGAAGGTACAGGGCGACGTTGAGTTAACACACCTTGCCATTAGACACAAAATTATTGATCCAGAGCAAATATAATCTATGCCAGATAGCCCATTCGACGCTCAGTCGTTCCTTCGCCAGTTAACAGAGAAGCCTGGCGTTTACCGCATGTACAATGACGCCGAAGATGTCATCTATGTAGGCAAAGCCAAAAATCTTAAAAAGCGTGTGTCGAGTTACTTTCGCAAGCAAGTTGATAGTATCAAGACCCAGTCATTAGTCAGCCATATACACCATATTGATGTGACGGTAACCCATACCGAAACAGAAGCCTTTATTCTTGAAAATAATTACATCAAGAAGTACAAGCCAAAGTACAACATTTTACTGCGAGATGATAAATCATATCCCTACATCATGTTGTCGGGGCATAAGCACCCTAGGTTAGGTTCACATCGTGGGTCACGCAAAGGCAAATCAGAGTTCTTTGGGCCTTATCCAAGCGCATGGGCAGTAAAGGAAAGCCTGCGGATCATGCAAAAGATATTTCCAATTAGGCAATGTGAAGATGCCTATTACAAAGCGCGCTCGCGGCCGTGCTTGCAATATCAATTGCAGCGCTGTTCAGCACCTTGCGTCAAGGGCCATGTGACGGATGAGGAATACAAGTCCTCTGT
>JBELHI010000108.1:0-7217 GCA_042091475.1 Alteromonadaceae bacterium | reverse complement strand
AACGGCAGGCACTTGGTGGCAAGTGTTTGAATACCATATCTGTATCTGCCATCTGTGGCACCCGAGATGCTGATACAAAACTACCACATTCAATTTGTTGGTGACCACAGGCGGTCAGCTGTCTAATAAACTCAAGTTTCTGCGCGACGGATAAGCATTGCGCTTCATTCTGTAGTCCATCGCGCGGACCAACCTCCACAATACTGACAGTCTCAGGTAGTGGGCTCATTAACCATCTCCTTTACTGGGTGCCCAGGGGGGAGATTTACCTGCTAAGAATTGTTTAATACCCCGCTGAGCTGAGTCACTAATTCGCCGTTGGGCGAGTTGCTCACAAGTATACTCAAGTATATTAGATGAGGCTTCCATGGTGGTTAATCTAGTGAGCATTTGTTTGCAATGAACCACGGCGTCAGGACAATTGTACAAACTATGGTTTAACAGCTCAGCGAGCCATTGCTCACAGTCAATAGCAGTAACTATGTCATGTATCAAGCCAATTTCTTGACCTCGTTGGGCCGAAATTGTCTCCGCACTCAGCAGGTAGCGGCGAGCCTGTCGATGCCCAATTGCGGCAACCACGTAAGGACTGATGGTGGCAGGTATAAGACCTAACTTCACTTCGCTAAAACAAAATTGACTGGTTGGCTGACAGGCAACAATGTCGCAGCAACAGAGCAGTCCAAGTGCACCGCCATAAGCATTGCCATTGACCAGTGCTACCGTCAAGAAGGGCAGGGAATTGAGGGTTTCTAATGCTTGTGCCAAGGCCATGGCATCTTGTTTATTGTCGTCAAAGGATAATGTCACACTGTTTTGCATCCATTGCAAATCAGCACCGGCAGAAAAATGTTTCCCATTGCCTTGTAATACCATGGCGCGGACAACGTCATTAGTTAACAGTTGATCGAATATTTTATTGAGGTTAGCAATAGTGTCTGCACAAAAAGCATTGTATTTCTCAGCTTTGTTCAAGGTTACCCAAGCAATGCCGTTTTCATCAATGTTACACAGTACCGTGTTTTTATTCTGCATTGTAACCTTCTCACTTACATCCTGAAAATACCATAATCTGTATCTTCGATGGGCGCATTTAAGCTGGCTGATATTGCCAACCCAAGGACATCACGGGTGTCCGCAGGATCAATAACGCCATCATCCCACAAACGTGCCGACGCATAACAAGGATGCCCTTGTTGCTCATAGCGTTGCAAAATAGGGTTTCGGATGTCGTCTCGTTGTTGTTCAGTCCACGTCTTACCGTTGGCATTAGCCTTGTCTTGACTGATTTGGTTCATCACGTTAGCAGCTTGCTCACCACCCATCACCGAGATCCGTGCATTGGGCCACATAAAAAGAAAGCGGGGATCATAGGCACGGCCACACATACTGTAATTACCTGCACCAAAGCTGCCGCCAATTAACACGGTAAACTTAGGTACTTTGGCGCATGCCACGGCGGTCACCATTTTTGCGCCGTGTTTCGCAATACCATCGTGTTCATAGCGTTTACCCACCATGAATCCAGTGATATTTTGTAAAAATACTAAGGGTATTTTGCGTTGTGCGCACAATTGTACAAAATGCGCGCCTTTTTGCGCGGATTCAGAAAACAACACACCGTTATTTGCCACAATACCCACAGGGCAGCCAAAAATATGGCCAAATCCACACACCAGCGTGGTGCCAAATCGGGCTTTGAATTCATCAAAATTAGAATCGTCTAGTAACCTTGCAATCACCTGTTTAACGTCATACACGTGCCTAGGGTCGGCAGGAATAATATTATAAATGTCTTTCGCGGGGTATTTTGGAGGCAGTACAGGTTTTAAATTAACAGACGGTTTTTTCCTTGTGTTTAACCGTGCAATGGCTGAGCGCGCTTGGCCTATGGCATCCATATCATCTTTGGCTAAGTGGTCTGCTACCCCCGAGATGCGGGTGTGTACGTCAGCGCCACCAAGGGATTCAGCGTCTACTATTTCACCCGTTGCTGCTTTGACCAGTGGCGGACCAGCAAGGAAAATACTGGCGGTATGCTCTACCATAATGGACTCATCTGCCATCGCCGGGACATAGGCACCCCCAGCGGTACAACTGCCCATCACCACAGCAATCTGCGGGATCCCCATGGAAGACATAATCGCTTGATTATGAAAAATTCGGCCAAAGTGATTACGGTCGGCAAATACCTCATCTTGCTGCGGTAGATTAGCCCCACCAGAATCAACTAAATAAACGCAAGGTAAGCGGTTTTGTTGCGCAATTTGTTGCGCTCTTAAGTGTTTTTTGACGGTGAGAGGATAATAAGTACCGCCTTTAACGGTAGCGTCGTTGGCAACGATCATGCACTCGTGGTTATGGATACGGCCAATGCCAGTAATAATACCAGCACAGGGGATATTGTCATCGTAAACCTCATAGGCTGCCAGCTTGCTGAGTTCTAAGAACGGCGAGTCATTATCCAGCAAAGCTTTAATGCGGTCGCGGACAAACATTTTTCCCTTAGCCTGATGCCGACTAATGGCATCTTCACCGCCGCCTCGCTGAACCGCCTCATGGCATGCCGTTAATTCGGCAATGTGGCCGTGCATACTACTGGCATTATGAATACTTTCTTCACTGGCAGGATCTAGGGATGAGTGTAATTGCGTCATTTACCTCGGTTCCTTTGTTGTTGTTGTTGTTGAATGAGTGAGCGAGCAATTACAATACGGCGAACTTCTGATGTACCCGCACCTATCTCGTAAAGTTTAGCATCTCTGAGTAATCTGCCCGGTAGAAAGTCGTTCAGGTAACCATTACCACCCAATATTTGGATAGCGTCTAATGCCATCTGAGTTGCCTGCTCAGCGGCATAGAGGATCACACTGGCGGCATCTGCACTGTTACACAAGCCTTGATCACATGCGTTTGCTGCACTGTAGACATAGGATCTTGCTGCGTTTAACCGTGTGTACATGTCCGCTATTTTACCCTGCACCAACTGGAATTCTCCAATGGGACGACCAAACTGTTCACGTTCGCAAGCATAGGGAATGACGCAATCAAGGCAGGCTTGCATGATCCCCACAGGACCTGCGGCCAATATGACCCGCTCATAATTCAAACCATCCATCAATATTTTTGCGCCTTCGCCCTCATCACCCAAACGGCTGGCCACCGGTACCTTACAGTCTTTAAAATAGAGCTCAGCCGTGTTGGACGAGCGCATCCCCAGTTTGTCTAGTGGTTCACTGTGGGAAAAGCCAGCGTTGTTAGTCTCAACAATAAATGCGCTGAGGCCTTTGCCCTTTAACTCAGGCTGAGTACTGGCATAAACCACAATGACATCAGCGTCAGGGCCGTTGGTTATCCACATTTTACTGCCGTTTAAATGGTAGTAATCACCTTCTCGTGTTGCAGTTAGTTGCATACTCATAATGTCAGAGCCTGCATTGGGCTCGCTCATTGCCAGTGCACCTACCCATTCACCGTTAATCAATTTAGCTAGGTAGTCTGCTTTCTGGCTAGCCGTACCATAGCGTGCAATTTGACTGACACATAAATTACTGTGGGCACCATAACTGAGTGCGATACCGGCAGAGCCGCGACTAATTTCCTCCATCACCACAGCGTGGGCAAGGTAACCAAGATTGGCACCGCCATAGTCAGAGTTAACCGTTAAACCAAGCAGATCATGCTCAGCAAAGACTGACCATAAATGCCCTGGGAAACCAATATCACGGTCGGCAGCGTCTGCAATGGGTCTGATGTGTTGGTCAACCATAGTTTGGGTTTTAACTCGTAGCGCGTTAAGTTTTTCAGAATCGGCGTAATTAAGTGGATGGGGTATAATGCTCATCATGCAGTCTCCATATCAGATTGATGAATAACCATGAGTCATCACATGATGAAATCTAGTTATTCACAGTCCCTCTATTGAGCCTAAAATCTATTCTCAAAATTACCACTTTTGTTGTATTTAATTATGCCGTGTCTATCCGCTGAACATGTAAAATAATGATTACAATAACGAATTAACCTTGCATAGCTTAGGGGAAATACATAACAATCAACTGGACAGAGTTTTGTATACATAAGTATATAAGAAGCTTTTTACTAAAAATGTCGCTGAAAACAAGTTTTAAATAGACGTCTAGACGTAAAGACGCTAGTATCCATACATGCTCAGTTAATCTGCTTCGGAGATGCACATGCCCATTAGGATACCCGACCAACTACCCGCTCAAGGTGTACTCACCAATGAGAATATATTTGTGATGGGTGAGCAACGGGCAACCAGCCAAGATATTCGTCCCATGCAAGTGGGTATTTTGAATCTCATGCCGAACAAAATTGAAACAGAAATTCAATTGTTGCGCTTGTTGTCCAATACGCCACTACAAGTTAATGTAGATTTAATTAGGGTTGATTCCGTAGCGCCTAAAAACACACCGCAAGCCCACATGGATGCCTTTTACACCAGTTTTGATCAAATTAAGGGCAAGAAATATGACGGCTTGATTATTACTGGCGCTCCCCTGGGCCTAATGGAATATGAAGACGTTACCTACTGGCAGAAATTCCAGGAAATTATGGAGTGGTCAAACGCCAACGTACAGTCCACCTTATTTTTATGTTGGGCTGCCCATGCCGCCTTGTATCACAGCTATGGTGTGCCGCGGCATATTAGGTCCGAAAAATTGTCTGGGGTCTATGAACATCAGGTTATGGCACCACTGGATCCACTGACCCGTGGTTTTGATGATCATTTTTGGGCATGTCATTCGCGCATAGGGGAAGTGTCACTGGCAAACTATCAGAGCATATCAGAATTACAAATCATAGCGTCTAGTGCCATTACTGGGCCTTATATTGTAGCGTCGCGGGATCACAGACAAGTTTATGTCACAGGTCATCCAGAGTATGATCCTGATACCCTAAAAGACGAATACATCAGAGATACCGCCGCCAATATCAATCCTAGGATCCCTGAGAATTATTTTAATGACAACGATCCCAACGGATCAGTGATTGTGCGTTGGCGCTCCCACGGCAGTTTGTTGTTAACCAATTGGCTGAACTATTATGTATATCAGCGTACACCTTATGACTTATCGGAACTTGGTTAATGACAGCAATAATAGCCCCAGATACCATTCATCAGCAGTTAACAACAGCACTACAGCAACGCATTTTGTTATTGGACGGTGGCATGGGCACCATGATCCAAGACTACAAGCTGGAAGAGGCTGACTATCGCGGTGAACAATTTGCCAACTGGCATTGTGATGTGAAAGGCAATAATGATTTATTAGTGCTGACCCAACCCCAAATCATTTATGACATACACAGTGCCTATCTAGCCGCCGGTGCAGATATTCTTGAAACCAACACCTTCAATGCCACCAGTATAGCTATGGCAGACTACGACATGGAAGGTCTTACTTATGACATAAACTTGGCGGCCGCTGAGCTGGCCTGTAAAGCCGCGTCAGACTTTAGTACCCCAACAAGACCGCGATTTGTAGCGGGTGTGTTAGGACCCACTAACCGTACCGCGTCATTGTCACCAGACGTTAACGACCCCGGCTTTAGAAATACAGGATTTGAACAGTTAGTTACCGCCTACAAAGAAGCCACCCGCGCATTAATAGATGGCGGCGTGCATTTGATCATGATTGAAACCGTATTTGATACCCTCAATGCCAAAGCCGCCGCGTTTGCCGTAGAAGAAGTATTTGATGACATGGGCGTGGTGTTACCCGTAATGTTGTCAGGCACCATTACAGATGCCTCAGGAAGAACCTTATCAGGACAAACAACAGAAGCCTTTTATCATTCATTACGCCACATTAAACCCATTTCATTTGGCTTAAATTGTGCGTTAGGGCCAGATTTACTGCGCCAATATGTGGCGGAACTGTCCCGCATTAGTGAGTGCTTTGTGTCAGCTCATCCCAATGCCGGGTTACCCAATGAATTTGGAGAGTATGATCTGGGCCCAGAAGATATGGCAGAACATATTAAAGAGTGGGCAGCCGCAGGTTTACTAAATATTGTGGGTGGTTGCTGTGGCAGTACACCAGAGCACATCAAAGCCATGGCAGAGGCGGTTGAAAATACGCCGCCACGTCCATTACCTAAATTACCCGTCAAAATGCGTTTGTCAGGTTTAGAGCCGTTCATTCACTAAGGAGTTTTGTGATGACACAAGCAACTGCACAGTTCATCAATGTAGGTGAGCGTACAAACGTTACCGGCTCAGCCAAATTTAAACGCTTGATCTTGGATGGCGATTACGAAGCCGCACTAGACGTTGCCAGACATCAAGTGGAGAGTGGCGCACAAATCATAGACATCAACATGGATGAAGCCATGTTAGATTCCAAAGCCGCCATGGTGCGGTTTTTAAATTTGATCGCCTCTGAGCCAGATATTTGTCGTGTACCCATTATGCTGGATTCATCAAAATGGGAAGTGATAGAAGCAGGCCTCAAATGTGTGCAAGGTAAGTGTATTGTTAACTCAATAAGCTTAAAAGAAGGTGAAGAACAATTCATAGCACAAGCTAAAAAAATAAAGCGTTACGGCGCTGCGGCGGTGGTAATGGCTTTTGATGAGACCGGCCAAGCAGATACCAAAGCAAGAAAAGTAGAAATATGCACCCGCAGCTATCAGGTATTGACAGAAACCGTGGGTTTTCCGCCGGAAGACATTATTTTTGATCCCAACATATTTGCCGTCGCCACGGGTATTGAAGAGCATAATAACTACGCCGTAGATTTTATTGAAGCCACCCGCGAGATAAGACAAACCTTACCCCACTGCCATGTGTCAGGTGGTTTGTCCAACGTGTCCTTTTCATTCCGCGGTAATAACCCAGTGCGGGAAGCCATGCACTCAGTCTTTTTGTACCATGCCATCAAAGCCGGTATGGATATGGGGATTGTCAACGCAGGGCAGTTGGCGGTTTATGATGATATTCCTAAACCGCTCAAAGACGCCGTAGAAGACGTGATACTCAATCACCGAGACGACGCCACCGAGCGGTTATTGGCAGTAGCACCTAATTACCAAGGCTCAGGACAAGTCCAAATACAAGAGAATTTAGAATGGCGAAATCTACCCGTTAATAAACGCCTAGAGCATGCGTTAGTCAAAGGGATCACAGACTACATTATTGAGGATACAGAAGCCGCCAGAAACAATGCAGACAAGCCGCTACATGTGAT
>JBELHI010000107.1:3546-7237 GCA_042091475.1 Alteromonadaceae bacterium | reverse complement strand
CAATAACCAGATTTTGTTGTCCTTTTAATTGTAACTGCGGAGCAGTTTGGTCGACAACGGAGATGACAGCACTCAATGTTGTGGAGTTATTAGCGCTATCCATTGCCGTAAATGTAATTGTTGTGTCACCCAAGGGTAGAATATCAGTAATATCAGCAGTCACTTCAACCGTGCCGTCAACTTTGTCTTGTGATGACGACGTGTTTAAAAAAGCTATAATGTCAGGATGAGTTGCCGCAACACCTTGTGGACCAGCGGCCGCAACTGTTGTTGCTGCGGGCACGATAATAGTAGGCGGCGTGGTATCCACGACGTTAACAGTGACTTGTGCCTCACCTGTCGCGCCGTAACTATCTTGGCTGGAAAATGTGACAGACGTATTGCCGATTGGTAATACGGTTGGCATATCCTGTTGAATAGTGAGGGGGGTAGGGTCGTCGTCTTGTATTGAAATTTGTGCCACAAAAGCTAACACTGCTTCGTCACTGGCAGCGATACCAGAACTTGTATTCGCCTCAAACGTCACCTCTGCCTGTGCTACTACCTGTGGTACTTGATTGACAACGACAGTTCTCTGTTGGGTTGTTTCATTACCCGCCGCGTCAGCGATCCAATAAGTCAGGGTGTAGTTACCGGGTACGTATGGATTTACCACCCCGTAACGCCTAACAGAGTTTGTTAACTCACCGCTGTAACTGTCTTGTGCCGTGTATCCTGGCTCATTAAAATCATTACCTTTGGTGATCACAATTTGGTTATTACCTGTGAGTAACAATTGCGGTGGTGTGATATCGTAACGTGAAGGATCCAACTTATCTTCATCACTATTATCACCGACACCATCGCCGTCACTATCAACTGATTCAGTGGGATCTAAAGGAAACCTGTCTTGCTTATCAGTCACGGAGTCACCATCTAAATCGCGGCTATCACTGACTTCTCTTACGATAGCAGCAGCCCCTCCAGCGCCTGAAACATTAAAGTTTCCACGAGATGTTACCGCACTAATACCGTTTAAATGAACATTAAAGCCCCAAGCGGTATTATTTAGTGAAGGTTCCTTAGGGCTTAACATGGTCCAGCTATCATTGCCCAGTGGTGACCAACCATTATTCATTTGTTTAAAGCTAATGGTATTACCTTGGAAGAAGCTTGCTATCGTCTCTAATTCTGCTTGAGTGGCCCATCGCCATTCACTGTACTGTGCGCCAGGTTGTAACAGCAGGTCGATATTCTTGTAGTTATTTTTACCGGAATCGGCTTTACTCACTAAAGTATCAGAGTAAGCTAATCGCATAACATCTAGGCGTTTGCCGTCGTGACTGTGGTGTAATGTCCAGTGCATTGGGTTGTTACTGTCATTTGAGAAGCTAGACGGTTGTGATAACTGTGATGTTAACACCTGTCCATTGACAAGTGTCATGCGGGCAGTGTCCACCCGAAAATCAACGCCAGTACGCTCTTTAATCACCAGTTTTTCAAATGCATTAGCGTCAATATTACTGGGGGCAGTAAAAGTATCAAAATGTAGCCAGTACCAGCCATTACTCTCTGGATCAACGCTATCAACTTGTAATGCTGTGGAGAGTCCATTACCGGTTGTTAATTTAGTCCATACGTTGACCTCAAAATCTTGATAAGGGCGGTTTCCTTGTTGACTGCTTTTGACTCTCAGAGAAACGTTATAGGCTTTTGCTGATTCCAATTGTGTTTTGTATTGCAATGATTCGCTACTGTTACCACTGTTTAAAACCGCGACACCAATCCATGATCGGCGAGTCGAATCATACTCTGTTCCTAGTACAACATCTTTACCACTCCATCCATCAACACCACGGCTGAAGTCACCGTTAGTGAGTAGGTTATTTTGATCTTGAGAAAAAGTGTCGATGTCAATCTCGGCACTTGTGTTAAGAACCGTCGGTGTATATGAGTTACACGAATAGCTGTTGTCTTCGTCCACCGATGCCACAACAACACCCCATAGGTGAATGATAGGAAGCTCAACGGATTGATGCTGGCCCGACTGCTTTACCACTAACGTCTCACATTGTGGCGAATAATCATCTTTGTCAACACTGTAATAGACAGCACTTTTAATTGTTTTACCTAGCAAAGATTGGGTGTCAATGTCAACTTGTACACCCAGCAAAGGCGAGGGTAGTTGAGTATTAAAATCAATATCGCGATTAATAGCATGTATAACCACAGGCGCGCTAACATCAGTTTCATGACGACGTAACACCAGGTCAACACTGCCATCATGACTGGTTGTCTTAACATTACCATGCTGCTGATTAAGGGTTCGCATAGTAGCTTCTACATCGGTAGTTATATTGTGTTCAACCAACCCGTTGGCAGTCGCCAACGTCAACATTGCTTTTTGCTGGTCAGTCAGGTGCTGTTTATCACCATGGGTGATGATCACATCTAACGCCTGTAATTGTTGAGACGTAGACTGGTTGTCCCAAATGTCATTGCCGAAACTGACTAATTGGTACTGCATACTTGCAGCATAGGCATGCGCGTTAAAGTCAATCAATTCCGGCATACTATCCGTTTCGTCAATGCGGTGAGCCTTGGCTGACTCCATCGCTTCATAGGAATGTAGCATCCCAATTGAGCTGGCTAATCGATAATCGTCAAACAAGGCGGGATTAGCGCCAATAAAGTCGGTGATAAATTCAATATCACCAAGCCGCGTCCTGAAACCATCATTTTTAACAGGCACAACATAGTTTGCACCATACGCATATCCTTCAACCATCCATTGCAGTGCCTGATAGACCGATTGATTATCATAGGCCTTTATCCAGTCGGGTGGGCCATGGTTGAAGGTTAAAGCCTTGCCTTGAGCTTCTGCTATTCTATACAAAAGCCGTATATCATCTGGCTCACTCTGTTCTTCTTGTGAATAGAAATCCACCTTAGACGGTTCAACACCAGCGATGGGGTATACCAACTTACCGCTGGTACTAATATGGACATCCGGTGTTTCATTGCCGTTATTATCAGTAAAATCATTGGCGTGTTGTTTTAAGGTTTGTAGTAATGCGCCGTGAGCGTGAACGTGAAAAGCTTTGAAATGGTCGTAAAATGGTATAGTTGCTGTCTCATTCTTGTATACAGCAGTCCAGAGTGTTTTGTCTTCCCAGCCCAAATCCAGTAATAGTTTTTGATAGTTGAAATCTGTAAATGAAGTCAGCAGTGCTGGATCATCAAACGTTGACTGACCTGAGTTATTGTTTGCGATGATAGTTTCTAGCTTTGCAGTGAAACTGACTAAGTCACCATTGTATTGTTGAGACAAATAGTGATTAAACGCGGTCATGCTTGCCTGCGAAAAGTCACCCCCCCAGTATAAGGTTTTGGATGAAGCTGTTTGTGAATCAAACATAATAGCGTCAACATTACCCCCAAGGGCATAGCCAATGGTTTGTTGTTGACTGCCGCCCATCACAACATCAACTTGCTTTTTGAGTAATGCGATGACTTCTGGACTATGAGTAGAGTAGTAGTACGGGGGAACTTCATAAGAGCTACCATTATAATCAAACTCATGATGAGCCCCTGGGAAATCGCTCGGATTGGTCCAGCGCGCCGAAGCGCAGTTTTCACCACTGCAATTTTGTCCAGCAGGGTTACCCAGATGAGCGGGGTACAATTGATAATCCCCTTCTAAGGTTCTGAC
>JBELHI010000107.1:0-3446 GCA_042091475.1 Alteromonadaceae bacterium | reverse complement strand
AGCTCTATTTGACGCAGCATAATGTCTGATTTTTTTGGTCTTTCTGCCATCGCTGATGAAACTGCAATGCTGCTGCACATAACACCAAAAATCACAAACCGAACTATTTTTAACACAACAAAGCCCTAGCCTAAATGAACAAATAGTTGTTGAGATTATATTGATAATTGTAAACAATCAACAATAATCTTGTTGGCTGTTAAAAATAAGTGATAAATAATAACAATAAAATCATATGTGTAAGAAGTTTGTGTGTGGATTACCCTCAACGTTGCGCTAATCAAGACATCCATAAATAATGAACTCGGTCTGTAATGTGTTGAGGGAGTAACAGAATAGACACCACGTCATCTGAAGTTGAAAAATTGACTGGGTTACGATGAGCGCAGTGGCTTGTCTTTTTATGTTGTTTAAAAGTCCCAATAGTGCTGGTAACGAATACCTATGACCTTTTCACTATCCTGCCTGTAGAAAAAACGGATATCACTGTTTGTGCTTGCTTTGATGTTTGTCTCAAGCTCAATTACATGGGCATCACGATAGCGAGATTTTAAGGAATGTAAATATCCAACTTCTGCTTTAAACTTTACCCTCTCATGAATAGAGAAAATGGCGCCTAATGTCCCCGTCAGATAGGTGTTGCTAAATTCACCAAATTCATTTTGAAAACCAATAAACCCGTAACCTGCACCTTTTACATAAGGGGTGTCGATGCCAGTGCTTCGTCCATAATCTCCCCTAATATAACCAGTGTCACAGTCAGTACAATGGGTTGAACGATCCCGATAACCGACATCAATGCGCCATGCATCACTTTGAAAATAATCAATGCTACTTGTGGTTGTAGGTAATGATTGTACTCTTGCTAGGGTTAATTGTTTCAGTATTATTGAGCTTTCCTCAATCGCTAACTCTGTGTCTAAAACCTCAAGCGCGCCAAAAGGTTTTTGTGATGGATTAAAGGTGAGCTCGTCAAAATAATTCATTCGGAATCCTAGGCTACCTTGCAGGCTGCCCCCCAAGTCAATTAATCCTACAGATAGTAACGCAGGCTTATTGGCTGTGTCTGGTTTTGCTACCGTTGGTGTGTTTGCGACACTGACCTTGCCAACCGGCAGTAATAAACGTTCATTAATGAGTAATTGCTGATTTTGATTAAGCTGATTACGTGAACCCGTCACCTGGTGATAAGTCATTAAACTTTCAACCAGTAATTTTTTATCGTCAATAGTCAGTGATTGATAATCTGGGTGGGTCATATCAACGCCATTATTTATCATATTCTCAGCTATATTGGTTAATCCACGCTTTTCAATAGTTTCAAATAAGCGCAACAAGCTGGTATTACCCGACGCAATGAATTCCGTTTTTTCAACTAGCGGCATACCTTGATAGCGTTGCTTTTCCATGGCTGTCGCAAGGGCTGCTGGGATTGTCCATAACGCGTTGTCTGAAATCAAATTATTGTCAGTAAATATCTCAATCACTTTAGCAATATGGAATGCACAATTTTCATCAATAAAATAATAATCAAATCGAAATTTTAATATTTCAAAAATATGAGCCACGAATAGTGCTGTATCTGAGGCATTTAAATTAAGTTGGTAGCTCCATAAGTCGCGTTGTTCTTGGTTAGCGTAATTGTGTTCGTGTCTGTAATACTGTTGATCGGAGTAGGTGGCAATGTAACCACCGAATATACCTTTGATGATATATACAACAGCGTTTTCATTAGGGGGGATCTTCGCGCCATAATTGACACTCGTATTAAGCAATCTCGCCTTTTTCTTAGAATCAAAACGCAACAACATATGACCGTACATGGACGCTGGATTACCCATATAACCAGAGGCAAACATCACACTAACACTATCTACTCGCTTTTGTATTTTCCAACTAAGATATTCGTCACAGTGACTGAGATCAAATGTGTATCCATATCGATTTAGAAACAATGCACGGCTAGGAAACTGACACAGTTTATTGCCGCTGTTAAAGGCATTAATTGTGGCTTGCAGCTCTTGAAAGGGGTCTTTTGTTGCGGATATCCAGAAATCTTCGCTAATAATATAAGATTTTCCTTTGTCACTCAGGTGCAGCAGTTTTTGCCATGCACGTGATCCTGCGATAGTTGATGTATTACTTTCTGTGCCACTAGCTAAGATGGGAAATACAATAAAGTACAATGACAACACAAAAAACAAGCATCTAAACGACGACATACTTTATTTTCCCCAGGTATAAAAAAGCCACGCTTGCGTCAACAAAGCGTGGCCAACATAAAGACTTAAAAATTAAGCTTTAGTACAAGCAGCTTCAACTGCATTGAATAGCGCTTCAGCACCTTTCTCTGATGTTGCGTATTCGCTTCTAACATCTGTTGCAGTTGCGTCACACGAACGTACTTCAAGCATTGCCTGAACATAATCACCTTCACCAATAGCTACCTGAGGCTCAAGCACTTCGAAAGTTTCTTTGATAAACATTGCTGTTTTAACTGCATCGCCTTCACACGATTCAACAGAAGACATTTTACTACTTAAAGCAGTAGTACCCAAATCCCAGATAAGATTTGATACAGCAGCTGCAGTTTCGTTATCGTTGAATACCATTGCACCAAGTCCACAGTGTTTCCATGCATTAACTTCTTTCGCTTGGATTGAAGTTGATACTGATGCAAGTGCTAACAAAGATGCTGTAACTGCGATTTTGAACGATTTATTCATTTTAATATTTTCCTATTTCTATTTTTTTATAACACAAACTTTAGTTATGGCTCGACTTAATCATATATTTTACGGTATTTCAACCTATTCTGTCATGAGTGCAATGTTTTGTAACATTGAAGAGCAAATTATCAGCAGTTATCACTGCGATCAATAGTACATGTATGAGCGCTTCCTTGATGTTATTGAAATGGATACGCATGTTTAGATAACGTTTTTTAGTAATAAAAAGGGTGGAGTGTTTTGATTAATGTGTTGATTAGATAAATCTATTCAGCATGAATGAATTGTTTATTCATGCGAGCCACTGAAACCGGCTGAGGTCAAGACGTATACTAAGACGTTGAAAATAAAAACAACTGAGGATGAATGTATCGGGCTCATCAAAAACGACTTGATTAAATAATTGTTGGGATGATGTTGAGGCTTAACATTAAACTGTGAGGCCCAGATATACTTTCATTGGTATCAGAATAAATAAAAGGATTTTATGGATATCCATCATTAGATGACCCTCACAAACGCCTAGTCTTGTGTGTCCTGATTAAGTCAGCTTAGCAACAGCCACAGGTTGTACCACATGCGCTATTTTGCGAAATTTCACTCGCCGTTGCAGTCCTCACATCTATTACGCTTACATTAAAAGATAGTGTTTTACCTGCAAGCGTTATCATGGACACCCATCTTTAAATACCAACCTGTGATTTTCAATACTTCGTG
>JBELHI010000106.1:0-7260 GCA_042091475.1 Alteromonadaceae bacterium | reverse complement strand
GAAGCTGGAAAACTGGACATAGAATACATTCCGTTCCGCCTAGAAGATGTGATGGACAATCTGACCAACTTAGTAGGCCTGAAAGCTGAAGAAGGTGGCATTGAGCTACATTATGATGTGATGCCAGACACACCAAAAGCGTTAATAGGTGATCCGTTACGTTTGGGACAAATACTTACCAATTTAGGTAACAACGCGGTTAAATTTACCGAGTCTGGCGGCGAAGTTGTTATTAGCGTTAAAGAGAATAAGTCGGTCAATGGTGTTACTCAATTGGAGTTTAACGTAAAAGATACCGGAATAGGTATGACGACTGAACAACAGAGCAAGCTGTTTAAATCGTTTTCTCAAGCAGATTCGTCGACTACTCGTAAGTATGGCGGCACAGGGTTAGGCCTTACGATATCTCAGAAACTCGTGAATATGATGAATGGAGACATTTGGGTTGAAAGCGAACAGGGCGTTGGTAGCACATTCTCATTTACCATTGATGTTCAAGAACAGCCAGAAAGTGAAGAAAATCAAAACCGCAGTCTTGATGATATTGAGGGCTTGCGAATTCTAGTGGTGGATGACAATAGAACTGCCAGGGAAATATTAACCCAAATGCTAACCCACTTCGGGTTTAAAGTTGATCAAGCGCAAGATGCCAATGAAGCCATCAGAAAAGTTAAAATGGCAAGGGAAGAAGAGCCGATTCAGTTGGTCTTGATGGATTGGAATATGCCCGGTAAAGATGGTGTCCAAGCAGCGAAGGAAATCCAAGAAAATAGCGAAAATGGACCACCCCCAACTATTATTATGGTCACTGCTTACGGCCGAGAGGAAGTTGCTCAAGCGGCAGAAGGAATTGATCTCAGCGGCTTATTGACTAAACCTGTTACGCCGTCACAAATGTTGGACAGTATATTACTCGCTATGGGTAAAGAGGTCGTCAAGCATCGCAACGTTGAAAAAGGTGATAAAAAGGCAGAAGATGCCATCAATAACCTTGCCGGTGCCAACATCTTATTGGTTGAAGACAACCTAATGAATCAGGAGTTAGCAATGGAATTGCTTACGATGAATAATGTCAACGCGACCCTTGCTGAAAACGGTCAGGAAGCCATTGATATACTTCTGTCTCAGGCGCCAGAACATTTTGATGGTGTGCTTATGGACTGTCAAATGCCAGTAATGGATGGTTATAGTGCGACCAAGCTTATACGTACGTATCCCGTATTTGAGTCCTTGCCGATACTAGCCATGACCGCTAATGCCATGGCCGGTGATAAGGAGAAAGTCTTAGATGTCGGCATGAATGATCACATTGCCAAGCCCATATCTGTCAACGACATGTTTATTACAATGGCTCGGTGGATAACGCCGGCCAATCCGTTAAATATTCAGAAACGAAGTACGGTTGACGATGATATTGAAATCGGCGAACTAGCAGGTATTGATGTAGTAAGAGGACTGGCTACAACACAAAACAATAAAGCGCTGTATGTTAAGTTACTGCGTAGATTTACGCAGTCACATCACGACTTTATTAGTGATTTCAATCAGTCACTGATAGATGAGGATCAGGAGACGGCAGTGCGCCTTGCTCATACTCTCAAAGGGACATCGGGTAACATAGGCGCGATGGTACTCTACGCTTTATGTGGCAAATTGGAAATCGCCGCTAAAGAGTCTTTGGTTGGTCTCAATAATATTGTAGTCGAAATCGAGACAAACTTATCGCAAGTTATCGTAGGCATAAATGCTTTCGAAGCTGAACTGGACAAGCAAGCTAACCATTTAGCGAGTGAAAAAGCTGCCTCAAATATGCCAAGTGACAGAGTCAATGAACTGCTCGAATTGTTACAAGAACAGATAGAAGACTTTGATACGGATGCGAGTGAGACGTTGGACGAATTAGAACCCATGTTCTCCGTTGGAGACTTCAAGTCCTACTTCAATAAGTTAAGTGATGCTATTGGCGCTTATGATTTTGAAACCGCAGAAGAAGAGGCCTCAGAACTCAAGCAAGTGTGGGAAGAGCAAAACACATAGCCAACACGTTGTAAGTACGTAAATTGCGAGAGTAGCGCCAATTATCGGTACTACTCTCGTTTTTTTCTGTCGGTATCCATGAATTATCTGCCGCCATTCACTGAGGGCTAGTTATTTAAGCTTAAATAGCCAGATATTCCAAGACTCAGAAACGCTGAGCGAGCTTCAAACATTAATAATCAATTATCACACTAGGTTCATTTTATCCCCAGTGTTAGCACTATCAAGTGTCTATCAGTTGCTAGTGACCGGTTGTTTAGGTATTTATTTAGCTATCTTTTTAGGTCATCTTATCAATCCATTTCTACGCAGTACCATCATGCCATTAGCGCTAGTTTTATTCACTAGAAGGTTTTATGAAATCAATAATATTCATATTACTTTCAGTTATGTACGCTATATTAGATAAGATTAATAAGGTTCAATTAGACAAAGAGATGATAACGATGAAAGTTTATGTATTTGTGTGCTTACTGTTATTACCGTTTGAGGGATTCGCAGATATCTATTACGCAAAATTCAACAATAAAGGGCAGACGAGTGAAGCCGGTGTTGATATTGTACTGTATTACGACAACGGCAACGTGTGGGGGTATTTACGAGACTACTCCAACATACGGGATAATATTTACGTTGATTTATACGGGCAGGGTAATCCCAAAGATATGCACTTATTACTCAAAGGCGTCAGTTATTCAGAAGGAGAGATGTATCAAGCTGGCGAAACCTCGGTGGTATTTGAAGGGAAAGAGCGGCAGACTATTAAAGTGAACGGCGTGTCACTGTCAAAACACGAAAATGTGATTGAGGGGATGCAGTGGCTGGGCGCAAAAAAAACTCAACAAGAAATTGTTGCTGGCGTAGACAAGTTTATCAGCAAAAAATCAAAAGAAATTGTGCTCGCACAAACGCTAGTTGACCAGTTACCCAAACCTAATATCGGCAATACTAGGCAAGTTAACCTAACACCCCTCAATTTCAATGCACTAAATAACCAACTAGACAAAGTGTTTAACGCATTGTCACAGCAACCTGATGCAAGATTACTTAAACGTTTTACCTCTGATCCTGCATTCGCCATTGCTTATGGCTTCCAACAAATTGGTGTGTTCCCTGAGATCAAACAATTTTCTGCTTATGAAGATGATGGAAAAGTTGGCTACACATTAAAAACCTGTGATGCCAACGTTAACATAGAGGATGATGAGGACGGGTTGTGCCAGACATTTCACGTGTATCACCCTCGGAATTTGGACGTTTCAACTGTTTTATTAGAGGTAGAAGCTCACCGAACCTGTTTAGATGACTCATGTCAGCATGACTATTACCGACTTGAGTTAAGGCAAGGGAATAGAATTGGCTGGAGAGTAAACTCGCAGAGTAAGGGAATGCGCTGTGAAACCTATCGCGGCGGTGGTTCTCCTCCTTGCCTGTAGATGACATATCATCGAGGTAAATTGGCAATATAGTGATTTACTTCCTAACAATACACAAAAACGCCATCTTGGGATGGCGTTATTCCCACACCAAGTGTAATAAAATATTGTTGTTTAGGCGTAAGTAACAGACAGCCTTATGTATATTCAAAGTTAAGAAAAACCCACTTTTGTTAATGAACAATCATATTTATATCAAGTGTAAGCTTGATGTAAATATGATTGTTGATTGTTAACTATTTGATTGATAGACTCGAGCAATTACATTGTTAACAATCCTAGGATTCCAAGTGTTACCACGTCTAAGCTTCTTGTCTAGTATTCCTTTAATTGCCGCTTCCTTGCTCACCTTATCATTTATCACGAGCGCAACAATACCGACCAAGTCAGACATCATGCTACGTCAAGTTGAGACTGGTAATTACGGACTGGTTGAACAGCAGCAATTAGCACAACAAAAACTACTGGCAGATTACTTTAACGCTGAGTGGTATAACTGGGTGTTTCATCACTGGCGCCCAATCTCTCAGCCTGACCGCACATCGTTTTATGATGAATTATCGGGATTGCGCGCCAAGGGTATCAAAATCCAAGCGCGAGTAGAGTTTGATGCGAACTGGAAAACATTTGCAGAGTATTTTGTGTTGCAGGGTGTTGACCATAAGGCACAAACAGTTCGCACGCTAGAAGGGGATTATCAACTATATCCAGCCCATTTAGGCAGTCAAGCGGGTCAAAACTGCTCAGGTTTAAACTGCGCTTCTGCACGTCACGCCGATCCTGATAATTTTACGGGGGCACATCACGATTTTAATTACGGTGGAACCCCCTATAGCATACCGCCTTATTACTACTCAACCCACAGCGATGAGGTAGTCAATCTACTGAAACAACAAGTGAATGTTTTAATGGGAGGCAGTCAAGCTCAAACTGTTGGCTACGTGTTGGGTGGCAATGTTGACTCCATTATGTTTGATTCTCAAACTGCATCATCAAAAACATTGTACTGGGGCGGTGATTTTTCTGAGCCCAGTATGGCCAAGTTTAACACGTATCTTGCCAATACATTTAATCAAGATATTGACGCCCTCAACACATATCTTAATACTAATGCCAAGGCCAGTAACAGCCAGCTACCCTATAATCTGACGAAATTTGATGACTTTGAATACAACACCTTCCTATTAGCAGAAGGTTACACGGACATGACATTGTGGGACAAGGTCTATGAAAATGATACGGCGGATATTCCATTATATGACCACTTCAAGGCGTTTCATGTCCATGCCCACGGAGACTTACTGCAAACCCTGAAACAACATGCGAACGATTTCACCGATAATAGCGGCAGTGCTGTGCCTGACATTCATATTAGTACCAGTGGTAAATTGGTGTATCCCATTGCAGGCGTAGAACCGAGTAAAGTTGATTTTTATGCGCAAGAGGAACAGAGTGAACCCGATGATATTCGTTTGTTGTACCGCATCGCTGAATCTCAAGACAAAATACTCACTTTTAACCATGGTCCGCCAGATTGGATCAAAGCTTACGACAATGATGCCATCAATCAAGCATTGCAGTGGATGGTAGAAGGCTATGCCTACGGTGCTAATTATGTGGTGCCAGTAAAAAATGACGCGTTCAGGACACGCCAGGGGGATATAGAGTTTATTACCGACTTCATTGGTGGTAACCCTGAGCTATTTGATGATTATTCACTGGTAAGTTCAGTAGGCATTTTGCATTCCTACGAGGCAATGGAGTCATCCAAGGCCGGAAGGATTGCTAAGGATGATGCGCTTCCAGAATTGCTTGGGTTTAACCGCAAAGCCTATACCGATGGGTTGCAATATGAATTGGTCAGTTACGGCAACGATATATGGGGTGATAACCCGTCCGCTGAGCAATTAGGACGTATTAAGGCAATTGTTACCCACACCGATGAAGATAAACTCACATCTGAGCAAGCAGACCATTTACAGGACGCCATTGATGCAGGTATTCATGCGGTACACGTAAATACCGCAGACGACATCACCGACCAGCTACAAATTATCAATCAACAATATGGTAATGCCTTGTCGACCAGCCATGCAAATCAAGTTGACTTAGTGTTGAGACACCACACAACAGATGCCCAAGCACCGTTTGTATTACACGCAATTAATCGCAACGTATCCTATACGACTAAAGACATTGACCCACTATTACAGGTGCAAGTGCAATTAGATACGGCTCAACTGACCGGCAACAAGATTGCTGAAGCTTATTACTACAGTATTGATCAAGACGACTACACGCCGCAGTGCCAAGTTCTTCCGCTTACGGATAGTAGCCGCGGCCAGACCATCACATTACCCATTGTACATTTATGGGGCATTGTGGTTTTAGCCCAAGAAAATGGTGCTAATTATCAGTGTAATCAATATGCCGAGACCTCGTTTATGCGTGCCGGAGTTGACGTAGATACGTTATCGACTAATAGATTAAATGTGTTGGATAACGGTGACTTCTCAAGGGGATTAGACAATTGGGCAGGGAAAAATGTCACTGCGTGGACAGAATATGATAATAACCTGAGTTCATGGGTCGCAGCAGTCTCAGATAATTCGGGTGATGGTAGCGAGTCACTGCAACACGATGCGGTGCTGGCCGCTAATGTGCCGTATATTGGTTCTGCTTATGTCAAAACAGAGAACACATCAGCAGATGCGGCAGACGATATTGAATTTACCTTGTGGTATCGTCGTGCCGACAATACAACCACGACATTAAGCCTTAACGCCACAGCTACTGCTCAAGCTAATGGCTGGTATCGCTTTGATTTAGCGAGTTTTACGCTATCAAGCTTGAAATCGGATAACGTTGAGCGACTGAGTATTAAAGACAGAAGCGGCAATAATTTTAAGGTTGATAAAGTAGTCATTAAACCAGCCTCAGGTTCTGTTGCGTCTATTGTTACTGACACATCGTCCTTCTCTAATGACATTGCAAATAATCAATATTGGACATTACACGATGTAGATGGGCAAGGTAATCGTGTTGATGTCATGCGCTTACCTTTTTCAGATACACTGTATAGCACGGTAGATAGTGGGGCAAATAACTATTTAAACATTGATGCATTATTGCAGCCGGGCGGCGCTTATGAAGACTGGCGTTGGGCAACTCAAGTGGAACTTGTAGGAATATCTGCTTTTTTCAACGACAGTGGATTGCAATTTGAATCCATTAACCATGTATGGTCGCCGAAAGGAGATGATACGTGGACCATGCTTACGCCAATTTTGCCATTAACTATAAGTGCTCCTTATCCTGCGTATGGCTTTAATGCACACAGTAATGGCGTGAACGACGTTACTCAGCGAAGTAACTTTAACGTCTCTGGAAAAGGTGGCGCTGCGGCAATTGTCCGCGATGTATCAAATTCACGGGATTTAGATAATGACGGTGTGCCTGATGTCAATGATCATTACCCCTTAGATCCATCTGAAACGCAGGACTCAGATGATGACGGCGTAGGTGATAATGCAGATGAAGCACCCAACGACATAACGCGCTTTGATAGTACTCCTCCAGTATTGTCTGTCGCTGGTAATTCAACCGTTAATCTGTTTGTTGGTGATAGCCTAACACTACCAACCGCAACCGCCAGCGACAATCTCAATGGTGAGCTGAGCCAAAAAGTCAGAATCTATGGCCAAGTTAAGACCCAAGTTGCCGGAAGCTATGATCTTACCTATTGGGTAAAAGATGACGCTGGTAATGTGACGACTCAGGTGGTCAC
>JBELHI010000105.1:2087-7267 GCA_042091475.1 Alteromonadaceae bacterium | reverse complement strand
GAATTACTTGGTATAGAGTTTCATTTTCCTCTAACACATAGCTACCAGGGAAGCGGATTTCACCTTTCAAGGTGACTTTACGTTCTTCTCGCCAGGTGGGGATGCGTTTTATAAACAAATGGTCTAGTGGTTTGAGCTGGATGTTGTCATTCAAACTATTATCTTCATTGACAAGTTGTATAACCGTGTGGTTAACCTTTGAGGACTGTTTACTGTCATCATCTAAGCGCGTAAGCTCCGCGTCTAGCATGTAACTGGCTTCTTTCAGTCCACCCGCCATGGTGACTAAGTCTCTGGTGCTCATGTTTGAGGTCAGCGGATAAAGTCCTGGGTGCTTCACTTCGCCACTAATGCTAACAATGGGTGACGTGTGAAACTTTTCTGATTCACTACGCAATTTGTCAAGCAAGCTTGCCAGTTGTTCACTGCGGTTTGCGTCACGGTCAAATACAAAGAGTTGATCAAGCGGATGTAGAGCTACTCTAGTGGCTTCGGAGTTGTTCAAGTCTAAATACTGAACATCAGTATGGAATGTATCTGGGTTGAACCGCGCGAGTAATGCAGTTTCAACGTCAGCGTTTTGTGTGAAGTCAAATCCCGCGGTGATTGCATCTTGTACTGTCATGTTTTGCGTCAATGGATAGGTCCCCGGATAGCGTAACGCGCCATCAAGAGAGATGTGCAAAGGTAATTGGTTTAGTCTGCCTTGTTGCTCAAGTTCTTCTATCAGCGCCTGAATTTGCATTTCTCGTGCTTGCTTTCTATCAAACACAATAATAGTGTCTTTAGGTGATAATTTATGGTTTTGGTTACTATTACCAGTAAATAGAGATTGTGGCGAGAATTGAAGAACCGAGAGCTCGTTAGTAACCGGGTTTCGTTTGGATATTAACCCGTAATTAATATCAGCGCCTTCAATTAACTGATTGACGTCAGGTAGTACGTCTTTTAACCGCATGCCTCCTTTCCAACCAATGGAACGGGGGCGTTGTACATGGCCTTTAATTTGGATACGGTTATCGTGTTCTGTTAATGCCGCGGCAATATTAATTACGTCGCCGTTTTTTACATCTGTGTTGAGCTGCTTTTGTTGATTCAAATTTACATCTAACAGTTCAAATGTTCCTTGACGAGATATACGCTCAATTTGTCCAAGTTCTGGCACACTGGTTGGTTTGAAACCGCCGGCAAGTGCAATAACATCTTGAATGTTTTGTTCATTTTTGAGCTCATAATATGCAGGTCGTTTAATTTCACCACCAATGCCCACACGCTTGTCAAAAGGGGGAACAAATACCACGTCACCTGCTTGTAAGATGACATCATTGCTAGTGTCACCCTTTAACAAGAAATCATACAGGTCAAATGCTACTAGTACCTTGCCACGGCGCTTTACCTGTATGTTGCGGAGTGAGGCAATGTTGTTTAGGCCGCCTGCAGAGAATAATGCATGGGTAACCGTGGATAGTGAACTGACAGTATAGGTGCCTGGTTGGAATGCTTCGCCTAATACAAAAATACGAATACTGCGTAGCTCACCCATGGAAATAGCTGCTTTGACGCCGATCATTCGTTCTTTTACAGTTTGTTGTAGTAATTCACGGACGTCTTGGTAACTCAAACCGGCTACAGCAATGGGACCTAACTCTGGGAAGTCAATATCCCCTTGGCGGTTTACCGTGAGCGTATAGTTATTACTTTCTTTACCGAATAGTTGTACGCGAATCTGATCGCCAGGACCAAATACATAATCAACGGGGACGGGAATGTCAGTGACGGGAGCAAAGGTTGAGGGTGCGCCGGCAAATAGTTCATAGCCGAAGGGTTGTAGTTTGTCCCTTAATGTTTCAACCGTGCGGACTTCACCCTCTTCTTGGGCATTGTCTTGGTCTGTTGTTTCTACCGTAGCGTCTGTGACGGTGTCGCTTTGCAATGTTTCCTCTGCCGTTGGGCGCTTTCCAATGAGTTCGTTGAGACTGGTATTTTGCTGTGCACTAGGTGAAGTGGTGCTTTCCCCATTTAACATTGATAAATCAATGCCATATTGCTTGGCAAGCATTTCCTGCTGTGCTTTAGGCAGCTTTTTAAATGTTTCTATTTGAGCGGGGCTTATGTTTGGCATCGCAACAGCGGTTGCTGAAAGCGTGCTGCAAACTATGAATGAAAAAATATGATGACGAATGCTCACTGTAATAACTACCTTACTGCCTGTTAATATTTTGTCGATATGCTATCGCGAATTAAATTTTGGCGATGACCGTAGGCTACGGTGTTCAACGCGAAGCGACAATTCCCTGAACCTCACGATTGTGTGGTTTTCTGCCTATGATGTCAAACATTCTTGCGTTAAACTTTTGTAAACAGAGAGTGATGGAGGAGGCTAACTAACATAATGGTTAACCTGAGCGGACTTCAAAATACACTTTGCGTCAAATCTGTGTATTGGTGATTGCTCAGGCACCGAGTAAGATACTTGAATAACTTTACTCAATCACTACCAAACAAATCGCGAGTATATACCTTATCAGCACAATCTTTAATGTCATCAACCATGCGATTAGCAATAATTACATCACACTCTTGCTTGAAATAATTTAGGTCAGAAGTAACCAAAGACCCAAAAAATTCGTCCTCATCCAATACAGGTTCATAAACCACCACCTCAATTCCCTTGGCTTTAATACGCTTCATTACGCCTTGTATTGAAGATGCACGGAAGTTGTCTGAGCCTGACTTCATGATTAAGCGATATATACCCACGGTTTTAGGTTTTCTTGCAATGATTGAGTCGGCAATAAAGTCTTTGCGAGTATTATTAGCGTCAACAATGGCACCTATTAAATTGTTTGGTACATCTTGATAGTTAGCAAGTAACTGCTTGGTGTCTTTAGGTAAGCAATAACCGCCGTAACCAAATGACGGGTTATTGTAATGGCTTCCTATGCGCGGATCTAACCCTACGCCCTCTATGATTTGCTTTGTATCCAATCCATGGGACTCTGCGTAGGTATCCAACTCATTAAAGTACGCAACGCGCATGGCTAAATAGGTGTTGGAGAACAACTTAACCGCTTCTGCTTCTGTTGAATTTGTTAACAACACAGGGATGTCTTGCTTTACTGCGCCTTCAACCAACAAATCTGCAAATTGCTGAGCCCGTTTACTCTGTTCTCCCACAATAATTCGTGATGGATACAGGTTGTCGTATAATGCTTTCCCTTCCCGCAGAAACTCGGGCGAAAATAAAATACGGTCTGTATCAAATTTTTCACGCACATTTTCTGTGTATCCAACAGGCACTGTTGATTTAATAATGATAGTGGCATTGTTGCTGTTGTACTTTAATACATCACTGATAACACTTTCAACGGATGAGGTGTTGAAGTAATTGGTTTCAGGATCGTAGTCGGTTGGTGTTGCGATGATAATGTAGTCAGCGTATTCATAAGCAATACTTGTTTGATATGTCGCCCTTAAATTAAGTTTACCTGATGAAAGGTACTGTTGAATATCAGCATCTTCAATAGGGGAAATGCCTTGGTTAATTCGGTCAACTCTTGACTTGTCTATATCGTAACAAATTACGTCTTGATGTTGCGCTAGTAATACTGAATTTGACAGTCCTACATATCCACTGCCGACGACCGTAATCTTCATATACCTAACTTCTCGTCTATCATTTAATAATACAAGCGGCAAAATTAATATGAGGGTGTTGCGGTGAAATTAAAAAATTATGAGAATTTTATTTTTGTTTTTCTACAAATATATGACAGTGAACTTGGAACCTCGTGGAGCACTTAGATTAAGAGAATCATTTAAATTATTTAGTTGATGCAGTGAAGTGGGTGCTAACAATCAATATATCTTTATACAAACACCCAATGACGAGTAGTAAACCAACTATTTAATGAAGTGCAAAACTTGCTAACCTGCCGAAGCTCATATTAACCAATTAACAAACTCACCAAAACCAACATCATCGCAATATATAAGCCTATTTTTCTGTCCATTCTCTTTGACCAATAACTCATCACCCCTATGCTAGCCAGAATAAGCTCAAACACTGTGATGCTTGTGTAGTGTGTAAATGAGTAATATTTAAATCCAGCGACTTCAGTACCAAACTGATAGTCATCCATGGAGGTAAACAGTGAAACCAAGCTCAGAACACTGATACACAATACCAATACATTATAAATTAACGCCAAGATGACTAAACTGGTGAAAACTAGGTTTAATATTGTTTTTAGCGTCATTTTTTCTGGTATTTTCATTTTTATTCCAACGTGGCTATTATTTCTCTCATTCAGCCGTTTGGCGAAGGCTGATTATTTGATACCGGTCAAACGCCACTAGTCTACACTTAATAGCGATTAGCTTAAGGTGTTTCAACATTATTTTGGGTTAGGTTAAATAAATGTTATCAAATAATCTCTATTATTGTATATTGTAAACAATAATTATTCATTTAAGTAGTCAGTGGCAACTGCCCTAGGTGTAAGAGATAACAAAAGTGATGAGAAAACTAATGACATACATGATGACAAGAGTAATACAAGCAGCAAAGGCCAGGTTAATAAACTCAAATACGAATAGCCGCAATTTATCTGCCGTTGGCGGCTTGGTAGCGAGTCTAGGTTTGATTGTGTTATCAGGCTGTGTTGAAAATTCCAATCCAACTTCAGATCAAAAGGCAGCAACGGCTGTTACGACTGCGGTCACAACAGATGCTCCGCAATACAGTGCGGCGATGCAGCGGTATTTGGGCAGTAATTTGAGTTTTGAGCAGGACAATCCATTGTTCCCCAGCTTTACTTATACCGTCACTCAAGGTTTGGGTTATAACGGCAATGCCCGTAAAGATCCTTTGATTAAACCTATTTTAGATACGTACAAAAAAACACCCCGTGGTCCTTATTATTACCGTTTAAGCAGTAAACGTAAGGATTTAGAGGCGGCGTATCATATGCGCCATAGTATTGATGGTTTTGTTGAGAACATGACGTTCAGAGATCCCACAAGCCCCATTAAAATTGGTGATACTTACCATATCTGGTATAGCAAATCTTGGGGTGGTGTACCTACAGGCCAAGCTGGCGGCTCACAAGAAGCTTATCAAGACATCAAAGGTGAGTGGAAGCGAATATACTCATGGGATTATGTGTCCATCTGGCATG
>JBELHI010000105.1:0-1987 GCA_042091475.1 Alteromonadaceae bacterium | reverse complement strand
TATGACATTAAGTTCTTACAAAAGGCCGCCCACTAATTCCCCGGAATTTCCTAATGGTTTACTTAATCATTTAATTAGCACCTTGTATTTTCTACAAGGTGCTATGCTATAAATCGTTGTGACTGTCATTCTCAATGATGCACATTTAAAATTTGTATTTCAATGTGGTTTTAACTTTCACTAACAACCGTTAGCATGGCGTAATAACCGGATTAATTTTCAATAAACTCATTGTTTATTGAACCAAAAACTTGATGCAGACGTTATATATCTTTGATCACAAGAATGGTGTTCAAACAGCCGCGTAATAATGGACGATTTACGTTGCAATCATGGAATAGAAAAAAGGAATAGAAAATGGAACAAATCATGGACGATTACAAAGGCCTTCATGCGCCCAATGACAGGCTGATGCAGTATATTCTCGGCGGCGCTTTCTTCCTCAGTCTCATTTACGCCACATTTCACGGCATGTATGCTCAGGCCTTTATTTTAGGTGCACTCATTGCTGCATTTCCTGTCATGTTAATACACTCGATGCCAGGTGAGAAGATAACCCGACATGTTATCGCCGCATCACTGATTGCCTTTTCTGCCCTTCATGTTCATCTTCTCAACGGTATGGCGGAAGCTCACTTCAGTTTTTTCATTACCGCATCATTAATCTTTGTATACCGTGATTGGCGCTTATACATAACAGCGACTATCTGCACCGCTGTCCATCACGTCGGATTTTATGCGATACAGAGCAACGGATTGTTCGATTCCAAGTTGTTTTATGATTCGTATTTTTCATTCAATATTTTAGCCATGCACGTGTTGTTGTGGTTGGCTGAAATGGCCGTGTTAATTGTTCTGTGTTTAAAAGCAGAAAAGGAGTTAGCGGTTATCATGTCCATGCGTCAAGTGGTGCGCTCTAACGAATCATTAGACTTCACCGTATCCGAAGGTAATACTGACAATCCAGTCATGGCCTTATTTGACCGTATTGTCACTACCTCACGCACAGCATTACAAGACACTGTGTCTACGCAAAACCTGGTGAAGCAATCCTTGTCAGATGTTACCACCAAGGTGGTTGATATTGACCAGTCTTCATTACGACAAGTAGAAGACACCACGCAAATTGCTACGGCAACGGAGCAGATGAGCCAAACTTTTGGTCACATAAAGCAAACCTCAGAAGAAGCCTTAGAGCATGCAAAATCTGCGGTGACCGACAACCAGCAAGCTAGCCAAGCCATGTCACAATCAGAGTCTTCACTGATGTCATTACAAAACAGCATTGCCCAATTGCGTGAAGATTTATCTGAGCACAGTAAGCACAGCAGTGAAATTGCCAACGTATTGAAGGTCATTGAGTCTATCTCTGAAAAAACTAATTTATTGGCCCTCAATGCGGCTATTGAAGCGGCCCGAGCGGGTGAAGCCGGTAGAGGATTCTCCGTGGTAGCAGACGAAGTCCGTCAATTAGCAGAAAATACCAAGCAGTCCGTGTTATCGATTAACCAAATGGTCAGTCAGGTAGCACAAACCAATGTCAATGCAGAGCATGCCATGGAGCAGTGCGTGGGCGTGATCAGTGATAGCGTGAACAGCTTACAAGACGCTAATACCGCCGTGGGTAAAAGCTCCGCGTCTATCAGTCAAACCATGGATACTAATGAGCGTATGGCCCAAGCCATGCAGGAACAAGATATGGTCACCAGCAGCATTGCGGGTAATACTTTGAATATCAAAGAGCAGTTGGAGTCATCCGTAGCGCATATCCGTTATATCAAGTCATCTATTGAAGATTTGAGCGCTAAAAATAATGAGCTTGATATACACATGTCACGCTTTGTTATTTAGGCCATGACCGCCTTATTACATTGCCTGTGCTCTTGGCGCAGGCTGTGTAAACCATAAAAAACACCCATGAAAAAACAGTGGCAGTGGCCAGCATTGATAGTTTGGGTAGCTACACTTGGTGGGGCATTTTGGATAT
>JBELHI010000104.1:0-7274 GCA_042091475.1 Alteromonadaceae bacterium | reverse complement strand
GACACAGACGATGACAACGACGGTACCTTGGATATTGATGATCAAGCGCCGTTAGATGGATCCGTTTGGTAACACTCTTTTTCAGTTACTCGATATAAGCCACACGTTTACGTGTGGCTTTTGCCCTATAGATGACATTTTATTTTGTGATTCGGTAGTATTTGAACCCTTTTTTCATCAGTAAGTACCATCAAATATTTGTTGCTCGAAAGTTTTATAATATTACGCCTATCAACTTTACTATCAACGGGGTATGGTGTGGGTTTTAAACCAGAGAGCATATTGTAATGAGTATTTGGGTTGATGCAGATGCCTGTCCCGTGGCTATTAAAGAAATACTTTATCGTGCAGCTGAGCGAACGCAAACCCGTATTGTGTTAGTTGCCAATCAACATCTACGTACGCCACCGAGTAAATATGTTTCTAGCCTTCAGGTTCCGAAAGGATTTGATGTGGCTGATGACGAGATTGTAAAACGCGTAACCTCTGGCGATATGGTCATTACGTCTGATGTGCCGTTGGCCGATGAAGTGATCAGTAAAGGCGCTTTTGTTTTGACAGCAAGGGGCGAGGAACTGACAGCGTCCAATATCAAGAGCCGCTTAAATATAAGGGATTTTATGGACACTATGAGGGCTAGTGGCGCTCATACTGGTGGTCCACCGCCATTATCTGGTGCTGACAAGCAAGCCTTTGGAAATGCATTAGATCGTTGGTTAGCAAAAGTGGGCTGAGCCATCACCACGGCACCATCAGGGTACTGTTGTACTGCCGATGGAAATCTCCATAACACATTGAATTTAAATTTTATTTAGGTATTATCAAGAAAATACAACACGCGTTCAAAGGATTATATGGCGTGAAGAAATACAGGGAACAGTGTTACTTTGTCGCATTCTCAGATTGCGAAACAGTGGATGCTACAATAGATAATCTGCTGTCAAACACGCAGGTTAATGATGGCTATGAAAAAGCCTGCTGGGCAATGTTATTTTGCGGCGAAAAATTTTCTGCCGATAAAATGTTTGCTGAAATACAGCGGCGTCTAAATAATATTCCTGTATTTGGTGGCTCTGTGGCAGGTATTTCCCATCACAACAACAGTCAACCGAATGGTTTTGAAAGCCTATTAATAGTATTTCCTCACTCAATCCCGGCGCCTATCGCAACTGAATATTCCCTAAAACACCAACATGCCACTGAAGCCGAACTTAGGACACAATTGTCAGCTGACTTGTTACACAGTCGTCAGGATACTTTGTTATTTTCCTCGCAGAACCATATTGACCGTAACGAGTGCTATTCATTAGCCTCATTGATTAATGAGACTAACCCTCTAGCACTGGAGCAATACCCCGCCACGATTGCAGGTGTAACCCTGCTATCACAGGGGACCAAGGGGCACGCCAAGCTATTTGCCGGCGATAGAACCACTGAAAATAGTTGTCTTGCACTGTCGTTTAATACCAAGCAAAAAGCCCAGATTCAGTATGTCAAAGGCTGTATTCCGAGCAGTAGTTTTTTTCAAATTACGCAAATGAATGAAAATAACATAGTGCAGTTTAACGACAAGCCCGCTGGTGATTACATACAAAACATCCTAAATCTTGATTGTGACGAGGAGCTATCACTATTGCTCGGTAAAAAACAAGGGGCATTATTCAGTTGTGACGATGACGCATTATTTTTTGTTCAGCACGCAACGATATCAAGCAGCCAAGGTCGTTCAGTATGCCTGGATAATACGTCATTTAAACACGGCGATATTTTGCAGTTAATGACACAAGATACCACTCAAGTAAGGAAGTCATTGGCGGCTGTATGTCGCGGTCAACAACCTACGGAACACCCTCAAAACTGTTCAATTTACTTTGCCTCCCATGACTATGCATCACTTGAAGGTGAGCCCTCGCTATTTGCAAATGGTTTATATGGCATTGTTACCCAAACTGAATTTTTTAAGACAGACAAGATGCTAACGTCGAGTACCCATGGCGGCTTGCATGTGACATTACAACTCGACAACGCTGACCTGCCCATTGTTACTGGTTGTGACAAGGTATAAGGAATCATTATGTTAAACCATTTAAATCTGCATTACAGACTAGCCACTTTATTTATGTTGGCAGGCTTGTTACCCGTATTAGTTGCATCGTTATTTGTAATAGAGCAAATGAACCAAACCGTGACAACCAATGCACTCTATGACCTAGAGGGGCGACGGGACTCTAAACAACTCTCTATTGAGCGATGGTTTGATACACGTATTGCAAATATTGATATGTTGGCAGAATCTCAAATCGCTATTAATACTGTGCAGCGTTTATCTGACAGTGACGAACTTCTTATTAAAGATAAGAATCAAAACTATTTTAATAGCTTTCTTCGCTTGTATGATTTTAATGAATTACTGGTGACAGATACCAACGGTAGTATTTTGTATTCTACAAAGGTCACTGAAACCGTAGGCACTCACGTATCACAAATATCTGCTAATTTAGCCCGCTCTTATGAGCAAGCATTGTTCAGTGGCTCATTTATCACCGACCTAGCGCGACAAGAGGCTTCGGACGCTGCTTCTTTATATATATCATCATTAATAAGAGACCAAGCTTCTAATGTTCCTATCGGCGTTGTTATTGCCAGACTCCCCCGAGAAATATTGACATCAATTATGCGAGAAGAAGCAGGAATGGGTGTGACAGGTGATGCATTTTTAGTGGGTAGCGATAACTTTTTGCGGTCTGACTTACCAGACAGTGAAAATCAAAAACGAGGTGTGTCTGATGTATTAAACACAAATATAAGAAGCCAATCAATTAAACGCGCGTTTGCTGGTATTAAAGATGTCACTGAAGAACTGGATTACCGAGGCCGTCACGTACTGTCCAGTTATACTCAGTTAAATATACCCCATTTGAACTGGGCACTGGTGCTAAAGATTGACGTTGATGAAGTGTTACAGCCCGTCACAAGTATTCAGCAGACAGTTATGTTGCTGCTTGCGACTATTGCGGTAATAATTTTTATTTTTGCATGGTTCTCTGCCAAAGCCGTGAGCGATCCCATTAATGTATTAACGACACAGGCAAATGCCATTGCTCGTGGTGAACTCGGTCAAACAATTGCTATTGCTGGTAAAGACGAAATCGCCACTTTATCCCATGCGTTAACTAATATCTTGGATACCCAACAAGCCATTGCTGACGTAGCGAAGAGAATGTCTCATGGACAAGCGGTTAAGGCAATGAATCAGAGAAGCCAAGACGATAGTTTAGTCTTGTCGTTAAATAGTTTGATTACCGTATTTGAAGAAATTACTAGTCAAGCCAACTCTGTGGCAGCAGGTGATTATCAACAGAAAATCACCGTGCGTTCTACCAATGACGAACTAGCCCCCGCGTTAAACAAAATGATTGTGGCATTGGCGAGTAATGAAACCTTGACCAGTGAGCAACAATGGTTACAAGAAGCCATTGCCGAAATAAATCATATCGTACTTGGTGAGCAAAATATGCAACGCCTGACCCAGCGTACACTGAATGCCGTAGCAGCCCAGTTGAACGCGGTGGTGGGTACGTTTTATGTCAACCAGTCAGATGATGACATTGACCTTATGCTGCACAGCAGTTTCGCGTTTGAGCAGCGCAAACACAGTATTAACAGATTTGCCCGTGGAGAGGGGTTAGTAGGGCAAGCCGCGCTGGAAGGTAAGCCCATTTTTGTTAGCGGTGTGCCTGATGATTATGTGCGTATTGTTTCTGGGGTAGGTGAGGCAAGCCCAACGAATATTAGCGTGTTCCCCCTTCTGTACAAGCAACAGATTATGGCGGTGATTGAGATCGCTACGTTAAAGCCATTGTCTGAAATTCAGCAAGGTTACTTGGCTCAATTGTCTGTGCCCATGGTGACGGCTTTTGAGGTTATAAATAGCCGTGCTACATTAGAGCAACAGCAAACCGTACTGGCCAATAACAACGATGAACTCGTTGAGCAGGCACAGGCCCTACGTGAAGTAGAGCATGAATTACTCGCACAACAAGAAAAGCTGCAATCCAGTAATGAGCAATTAGAAAAACAAGCAAGGGAGCTTGAACATTCGCAATCAGAATTGGAAGCTCAACAAGCCCAAGTTGAGTTAATGAACAGTGATTTACAGGATAAAAATACAATTCTGGAAACTCAAGCGTTGGAAATGGAACAAGCCAGAAAAGCAGTGGCCCTGAAAGCCGAAGACCTATCCGTTGCTAACCGTTATAAGTCAGAGTTTTTGGCCAACATGTCCCATGAATTACGAACCCCACTAAACAGCCTATTGTTACTTGCCCGCTCATTCCAACTGAATGAACAAGGTAATTTGTCCGGTGAGCAAGTTGAAGAAGCCAAAATTATTTATGACAGTGGCAGTGACTTGCTTAACCTTATTAACGAGATTCTGGATTTAGCTAAGATTGAAGCCGGTAGAATTGAATTGCGACCTGAGTCTATTAAAGTTGCAGCGTTAACGGATACCATTCATGACCAATTTAGGCATATGGCCCAGAGTCAAGGTTTGGCATTTGAGGTGGTTAATCAGACCTCCTTAGATAGCATATTAGTCACAGACCCATTGCGGATGGGACAAATTATTAAAAACCTGGTGGGTAATGCCCTCAAATTTACTGAGCAAGGCGGCATCAAGGTAACGTTAGAACAGATTGATGATCCTAGTGCAATAGACGTAACACTACACGCAGATAAGTTGTTTAAAATACAGGTCCAAGACACAGGTATTGGCATCGCGGCAGAAAAGCAGTCATTGGTATTTGAGGCCTTTAAGCAAATAGACTCAGGTGACCAGCGTCGCTATGGTGGCACGGGGTTGGGTTTGAGTATTACACGTGAGTTGGTCAACTTACTGGGTGGTGAAATCACACTTTCCAGTACCCTGTCAGAGGGCTCAGTATTTACTGTTTATCTACCATTAACATTAGAAGCATCAACCACTTTAGTCGCTTCAGACATGGACAAGAAATCAAATCATAGGGTGTTAGAAACCAAGACAACGGATAACTTGAAAAGCGCTACTCAGGTGTTAGATGACAGAGAGTTTATTGACGATGATGATGATGTGATCCTACTCATTGAGGATGATCCCGTATTTGTAAAAGTATTGTCCGATGAAATAACCAAACGGGGTTATAAGTCACTAATAGCAACGACGGGAGAGCTCGGACTGCAATTAGCCATGCAATATCTGCCTACAGGCATTGTGTTAGATTTACATCTACCTGAGCTTGATGGTTGGGGTGTATTGAGTGCGTTAAAACGCAATATTGACACTCGACACATACCAGTACATATTGTCACCGCAGACGAAATGACTTCTAATGGCTTTAAGGTTGGTGCCGTTGGGCACACCACTAAACCATTAAAACACGATGATATTACGACGGTAATTAATTCTATAGAACACGCATCAGGGCGAGATAAAAAATACGTATTGTTGGTTGAAGATGATGAAAATATTCGTGCGGTAACGGCAAAGGCCATAGGCAATGATGTAGTAACCATTATAGAAGCTGAAAATGGTGAGAAAGCCTTGTCGGTAATACGTGATGGTGGATTGGATTTGATTGTATTAGATCTAGGATTACCTGACATACAAGGTACTGAAGTACTCGTTAAAGCCGCAGAACAGGGACTGACATTGCCGCCTGTGATTATCAATACCATGCGTGACTTGACCACAGCAGAAGAACATTTATTACGCGAATACTCAGATACCATCATTATTAAAGATGTTCGTTCCCACGAACGCTTAATTGACGAAGTCGCGTTGTTTTTACACCGTGTTGTCAAGCAACTACCGGCCGAGAAAAAACGCATTATCCAACACCTGCATCAGGCAAGCGAGCCTCTGGCGGGTAAAAATGTGTTGGTGGTAGAAGATGATATGCGAACCCTATTTGTCATGACTAAGATTTTAGTTGAATCTGGGATGAATCCGATCAAAGCAGAAAACGGTCAGCAAGCCCTTGATATATTAGCCGCAGAGACGGCCATTGATATTGTCTTGATGGATATGATGATGCCAGTGATGGATGGTTATACAACCATGCAAAATATTCGTAACAATCCTACTATGAAGGACTTGCCGATTATTGCTCTGACAGCTAAAGCAATGAAAGAAGACCGCGCTAAATGTATTGATGCGGGAGCCTCAGATTATATGACTAAACCCATTGTTCAGGACAAGTTGTTGTCACTGATGAGAGTCTGGTTGAGCCGATAATGACAGACGAGGCTATGAAGATTCAAGCAATAGAGACTAAGTTATTGTTATCCGCTGTAATGATGCGTTATGGCTATGATTTTACAGACTATCAGCACGATAGTATGGAACATCGTGTAAGGCGTTTCATTGACGATAACCAATTTCACACCGGTAGCCAAGCGATTGAGGCGATACTGCGAGAGCAGTCAGTATTTCATCGTTTGTTGCCTTACTTGTCGGTGTCAGTGACGTCTCTGTATAGGGACCCACACTTTTACAAGCAATTGTTGGACAATGTTTTTCCGTTGCTACGTACTTGGCCACGGATAAAAATATGGCATGCTGGCTGTGCTACGGGTGAAGAGGTTTATTCGTTAGCTATTTTACTCGACGAAGCGGGTTTGTTGGAACGCACCACCATCTATGCTACGGACATCAATACCGCCGCACTTGAAACCGCGAAGTCAGGTATTTATGGATTATCAGTATTAAAATCTGGTAGTGGGCGCTACCGAAAATCCGGTGGTAAGTGCAGTCTGTCTGATTATTACCGAGCAGAAAATAATTCAGCCATTATTACTCGTCGCATAAGAGAGAAAGTAACCTTTGCACGCCATAACCTGGCGATGGATGCATCGTTTGGTGATATGAACCTAATTTTGTGCAGAAATGTGTTGATTTATTTTAAGGACATTTTGAAAGATAGAGTCTTAAACATGTTTCAGAGCAGTTTAGAGTATGGTGGTTATTTGGCCCTTGGGCATACTGAAAGTTTGTGTTTCAGTTCGGTTGAAAAGAACTTTAAAGCGATCGATGATGACGCTAGAATCTATAAGAATGGGTTACTCACGGACGAGTGACAAGTGATTAATAGGGAGTTATTGAATGAGTCCTAAAATACTGATAGTTGACGATAGAGCTGAAAATTTGGTGGTGTTACGTAAAACACTCCAGGCCACCAAGGCTGAAGTTATTCAAGCATCAAGTGGAAATGAAGCGCTGAAGTTATCCATGCACC
>JBELHI010000103.1:0-7477 GCA_042091475.1 Alteromonadaceae bacterium | reverse complement strand
CCCTCATTATTTATAATATTGCCTGTGGGCAATTTCGACTGTTGGCATATTAGCTGACGAATATCGAAAATCAACTGCGACTACAGAAAATCTTCATGGGCCACCCAGATACCAACCCCGAGAACAATACCTAAAACGCCATAAAACAACGACAATTGTATAGTGAAATGGGGCATAGATTGCCAGGTAATACTCAACAACAGTAAACAAGACACAATGAGAGTGAATCCAGTGGTGAATGCTAGACAGTATTTCTTTAGTCGGTTGGAAGTATACGCATTTCCTACCATCAACTGACTCACTGTTAGTATGAGCAATAATCGTTTCTTCAAATCAAACATAATATCTCCTTGTGCATGTCTTTTAGGATTAGATACAAACGGTCGTGGATTTAGATGCAGGCAGGTGAAAAAATGTGATCATTCACACAATAAATCTTTATTTCCCCTCAAATGATTTATTTGAACTCAGGCACTTTGACGACGGAGAGAGTGATTTGAGTAGTACCGAATAAATAAAAAGGCAGCCAATGAGGCTGCCTTTTGCTATCAACAACGATAATGAAATTGAATTAGAAGCGAGCTCGCACAGATACCACGACACGGCGGTCGGCATCACGTTGCTGCACAAGCGGACCGTCCATAAATATAGCGCGCTCGTCGAACGTTTCTTTCGTCAAGTTTACACCCGATACACTCAACGCAATGCTGTCGCTAATATCATAAGAGACTGTCGCGTTAAGCTGTCCACGGTCATCATTATACAATGGGTTACCGTTAGCAATATCAATTGCTTCATCACGCAAGAATGCGTCGCGGTAAGTGTAACGTACACGTGCGCTTAGCTTGTCTTTCTCATAAAACATGGTGAAGTTGTATGCATTTTCAGACAACGCACGGAAGTTCAATGGCATCTCGACAGGTGTATCACCTGGATTTAAGAAACCAGGAATATTAAACGACGCATCACGCTCACCTTCTTGATGTGTGAAGTTAGCAATCACACCCAGGCCGTCAAACGGTGCTGGTAACCAGTTCATGGTGTGTTGTAGGGCTAATTCTACCCCTTTAATTTCACCACCCGTTTGGTTAGTGGGTAGTATCAAGTCAACTAGCGCACCAGGTTCAGCATCATCGCCCGCATCTGGATTGACAGCATTGGGGTTATAAATACCATCTTCAATCACGTCACTACCAATGACACCGTCAATATCTTTTACAAAGACACCAGCACTGACATAGCTGCTTTCATCAAAATAGTATTCAACACCAAGATCATATTGCTTAGCGGTCGTTGGTAACAGGTTAGGGTTACCGCCTCTCACTGGGTTGTTGTTTAACGGGAAATTAACCGTTGGTGACAGTGCACCAAAATTTGGACGACGTAGAATTTTTGCGCCACCAAATCTCACCAGTACGTCCTCATCAATGCCCATGACAAGACTAAAGCTAGGTAGTGTTTCAGAATACTTTTGTACTGCATCAATATCTTCCGGTACCCCTTCACTGATGCGATAGCCCGACGCCGTTTGCTCAGTATCAATCATACGCACACCAATATTACCTTTGAGAGTAATGGTGTCTGAAATATCATTATCAAAATTCAATTTCGCGTAAGTCGCAACCGTATCTTCCTTCACGTTGAAGTACTGGGTACGATCGGGATCAGGTGATATCTCTAACCCCAATGCACCGCGAATACCCGCAAGATCCTTAAATTGAGCAGGATCACCCGTTAAAAAGCCTTCCAGGTATAGACCGTCGCTAAAATCAAAAAAGTCAGTCGGTGTTTGTGATAAGAATGGCGCTAGTTCACCTTGCGCAAGACCGGGGAAATTAGCAGACGACTGAGTGACTTTGTTACGCCCTGAATCACGTTGGTTGGCACGCACACCAAACTCAACATTCGACAAAATGTCAGAGTCAAGGTGATAAGTCAGGTCAATACGTTGTGCATTATCTTCATTTTTGAATGATGTTGCCTCATCACGGGCGACAAATGCTGCATAGTTATTGGCATCACTTAAGTCACCGGTAAAATCTGCGACTGGACCGTAAGCAAGATCACCAGTGTTATCATACATAAAGTTGATACGTTGCCTGGCACCCGCAGCATTGATGTTAGCAGCATCTGGATTTTGGAACTGAGTGACCAATCTGAATTGCGGTGATTGAGTATCTGACTCAGAAAAACTCGCTTCTGCGGTGACATCAAGATTGTCAGTTGCTTTCCATTCACCCCCAAAAGCAAACACTGATGAGTCTGTTTCACGGCTCAAACTAGAGTTAGTGGAGCGCACTTGAATACCGTCAATTTGAGCGGTGCTAATCATAGGAATGGTGACGCCATTTGCAGTATAAACATCAAACGTTGCTGATGCCAAATTGTCTAACTCTGCACGTGCTCCAGGTAAACCTAAAAATGCACCATGACCGCGACGGTCAATTTCAGACTGAGTTAACGTACCGTCGAAGAATAAGCGTAAATCGTCTTTTGCTTGCCACTCAAATGATGCATTAAATGCGTTAGTTGTTCTGTCTTCAATACCGAAAAATTGCTGAGCAAACTGCGGACGTAAGTACGGGTCGTTGGCGTCTGTACCGTCACCGGGACCACCGAATGCGTCAAGATTTTTATTGTTACGAGGGCCAACACGGACGTTCAAGGAGTCTTCGCGAACAAGGTTTTTCTGGTGGCTGGCTGAAATGACGACACCCACATCACCGGCACCAGTTGATAGTTTACTACCATACGTACCTGAAACACTCGGCCCCCAATCGCCACGGTTTTCAGCATAAGTGCCCTTTACCGTCAATGAGCGAATTGGCTTTTTAAGGCTTAGACCACGATAAGTTTTTAAATCAACCGTACCACCCAGTGAACCTTCAACCATATCTGCAGTAGGTACTTTCGTGACAACAACAGAAGCTATTAGAGATGCTGGTAGGTCTTCAAAACTAATACCGCCACGGGCATCTCCTGAAGGTGTTGTACCACGACCATTGATTTCGACTCGGTTTTGGTCTGAACCACGGATAGAAACACCACTACCAACACCGCTACTGCGGTCAATTTGAATACCCGCAATATTCTCTAAAACCTCTGCCAAGTTATCATCGGGCAATTTACCGACATCTTCGGCATTAATCACTTCAGTAATATTGTCAGTCGCACGCTTGAGGTTCATAGCGTTAGTCAAGCTCTCTTGAATACTGGTTACCTCAATAACTTCAATGGTTTTATCATCGTCTTGTTGTTGAGCAGTCACTGCACCTGTACTGCCAATACTGAATGCTAATAGGCAGCAACGCGCTACTCTATTTAATCTAAATTGTTGTGTTCCTTGCGCCATTACGGATCTCCAAATAGTCGTCTAATTATGATTCGAGTTTGTTATTTAAGACACTCGGCATTGAGACGACTGGCGCTGAATAAACCCTACCTTTTTTTTTAAATTTTTGTAAACAATATGTGATTGATATCAAAATCTCGGAGAAAATGTCGCTAAAATCATGGTAAATGTAAAGAAAATGGAAAAAGAAAAATCAGAGTCAACGTTGATTTTCAGGCCTTCGACCGCAATTGATTGGGGCAGATATCAAACCGCCAGAGTATTCAAATTTCAATACTATGCAGTCTAAAAATCAACATGAAATCGTTTATACAAATAACATACACTAATTTCCAATAACTATTCGCAGTAGTCCCGCAAACACAAATAGATAGAATAATATTATTGGTATCATCATTAAAAGTAATTTTAAGGACATATCAATAACGTAACCGAGGTGCGTTAGACATTAAGATTCTGTATTTTACAAGGACTATTATGAAATTAATAAAAGCATCCTTTCTCATAGTTAGTATGGGTATATCGACAACAGCTTTAGCTAATAATGTCTATTTTGGTGGTGGAATTGTTGGTGTTAAGACTTCCGATCAAGGATTCGAAAAAAAGCCGACATTCAATGTTGTGACAGCAACTGTAGGTACTCAATTTAGCCAATACTTTGCTGCTGAGGCAAGAGTAGGTTTGGGGGTAGGTAGCCAGAAGGCTAAATTGAACGGCGTCGAAGGAAACGTCAAAATTGAAAGTAAGTATGGTGTGTACTTAAAAGCAGGGGTCCCCATCGGTAACACTTTTTATCCTTATGCAATCATTGGCCAATCTAGTGTAAAACAAAAAGGGTTAGCAAAGGTAAAAGAATCAGGCACTTCTTTTGGTTTAGGCACTAACATCCATTTTAACCGTTTTACCCTCAATATTGAATATCAAAACTATGTAGATAAAGAAACCTACGATTTAGAGGGGTTTTCAGTGGGTTTCACCAAACGTTTCTAATTAAAAACTGAGATAGACTTTAACAAAAAATCAAGCAGACTTTGTTGTATCGTCTGCTTTTCTATTAAGGCTTCGTCGTAGTTCCTTCCGTAAAAATGATTAAAGCTACCTTGGGTTCTATTTTTATTCACTATCACAGCGCATCATAGCGATAGCACATAAGCGTCTAAAATAGAGAGAGATTACAAACAGCCAAAAACATGTTGATTATCATTTAACAGATGACAATCTCCTATCTAATTAAGCATACCTTTTTACTATTTATTATTTTTCTTTGACCACGGATTAGGCAATGGTTTGAGCTGAAATTCTGGGTGATAAGTTCTTGCGGTTTTCAGCCGTTGTTGTAACTGGCTGACGAGATCAGGGTGTGAACTGGCAATATTATACTTCTCTTGTGGATCCTTAGCCAAATGATATAACTCCAATGGACGTTGATAATATTGCACTAACTTGTAGTCTCCCCTGCGCAATGCTTGAATAGGTCCCTGATTTTCATTGAATTCCCAATACAGGCTATCATGACTATCTTGTCGCCCTTGATTGATCAGCGTTGGTAAAAATGAGATCCCCTCGCTCACTGGGCATTTCACGACACCGGCAATTTCGCAAAATGTTGGCATATAATCCCAAAATGCAGAAATATGCTGTGAAACTCTAGGTTTCTGCTGATAACGAGATAATTCAGGCCAGTGAGCAATCATTGGAATACGGATCCCCCCTTCATACAAATCGCGTTTTTTACCTCTAAAATCACCATTGCTATTAAAAAAGCCATTGTCATACTCGTGACCATTATCACTGGTAAATATCACTACTGTATTATCAGCCAAACCTTGTTGTTTAAGTTGCGCTATTAATTGTCCAATGTCTCTGTCCATACGAGACACCATCCCGGCATAACTCACATTCCCTTCACTATCGTGTTTATAATGCCCATCCGTCGGTAGCGGGCGTTTTGGCCAGTTCAATTCTAAATACGGTTGCTTAGCGTCATCTGGAACGGTAATCGCCATATGGGGAATGGTGTAGGACAACATCAGAAAGAAAGGCTTTTGTTGGCTTTGTTGCTGTAGGTAGCCCAGCGCGTCTCGCGTAAATAAGTCATGGGTATACTGCCCGCTATTACTGAGGTAATCATTACCTTTTAGTAGTACAGGTTCGTCATTACGGTACAATTCATGCCAATAATAGTGATGCGCGGCCAAATGCGTCTTATAGCCATAAAAATAGTCAAAACCATTGTGAGACGGCATGGCATTGAGATTAAACGCTTTACCATCGGCCATCCCCCACTTACCAATAAGTGCCGTGTTATAACCAGCACTTTTTAGCATAGTGGCAATCGTCGGTGTATCAGCCGAAAGCTCGACAGCATTGCCACTCTGAGTCCATTTGGGGTTACCCCTGATAGGACTATGCCCAGGATCTCTACCCGTTAAAAGACTTGCTCGCGAGGGACCGCAAACCGTAGCACCAGCATAGTGTTGGGTAAACATCACACCTTGTGAAGCTAACGCATCTAAATTTGGTGTTTGAATATGTTGCTGCCCATACGCGCCTACATCACCATAACCTAAATCATCCGCCACGATTAACAGTATATTGGGGCGACTCTTCTGTTGCTTAACATCACTCGCTCCCTCACTATCACTGTTGGGAGATTGACATGCCGTTAAACACAAAAACAAAACACTCACGACGAACACTTGATACATACATTTCCTCAATCACTTATAATTGAAACCATTAAGGTAATTCAATGGCACCCATATCAGGCTCATCAGTGACCGGATTACCCAAGATATCATGGCTCAATGTTAAGCCTAAATATAGCCCCTTTGGATCCTGACTGAGTGCCTTTGGCCACAGCCCTTTATTCTTTACTAAAGCACGATTAGTGGGTGTGTAGTCTGCTAATTGATCACCACCAGCGGCTGCAAACTGGGCGTCACCAATCACCGGCATGGCATCCTTTATGGGCGCTTCGGAAGGCCAGCTGTGGGTATTCAAAAATAGGTTATTTTGAAAAAATACGTCACTGTTATTGGCGTTATTTTCATCGTCTGGTTTATACTGATCACCCTTTACATAAGCGGCAGGTTTAACCACGTGAAAGATATTGTTGGCAACGAAAACGCCGTTTGCTCGCTTATCAATAGCGACCTTTGATACCATATGCTCTGCCACGTAAATCGTGTTGTTATAGAAATAACTATTGAAAGGACCACTGCGCTCATTTTTACCGTTGTAGCCACTCAGCCAGAATGTTTTACCCTCTTGAAATGCGTCATTCACGCCTTTCACACGGGCACCGTCATTAACACTGATATTGTAACGATAAGCGGTGTTATAGTTGTTTCCTAGCACTTCATAAAAGCCACCAGCATTGTGAGCACTGAAGTTGTATTGAACGATAATATCCTGACAATTAAAATCAATATGTACCCCCGCTGAATCTGCTGGCCCATGGGCATGGGTAAAATGATTACCTTCAATCAATATTCGTTCACTACTCCAGGTCCATAAACCACTGCCACGTCCCCATTTACGACTGTCATTGGGGCTACCAGAATAACTCACGTTATTATTGGCAATGCGGCCATCAATCACACCACCCAATTGAATACCTGGTCCACCGGTTTGGTAAACACGGCTATTGGTCACTGTGATATTGTGAATTTGCTTGTACCTAGAAGTGAACTTAATACCGGTATGGGCGACGTTACTCACGGTAGTCTGATTAATATTGATATCTTTGACCGTTACTTTTGGACGGTTATTAATGACGCGTATCCCCCAACCATAATGCTGCGTGCCATTGGCGGTCTTGACGTCTTCTCCGCCTCGTTGGTGACCCGCCGGATAATAGAATACATCTCGGATATGTAGGTCGTGTAACACAAACCCTGAATAAAGCTGTTGTGTTGCTGCATCGTCGATTTTAATCAGTACGCCAACACGCATATCACGACGAAAGCCCTTTCCCGCTTTTTTGGGTAACGGTGTTGCTGCCGAAATAGATAAGTGTTTAAGGTGCACATGCTGACTGTTTAACACCAACACCGCATTGCGTTGTAAGCCGGCATCCAAATGCGCATTTTCGATACTATCTCCCCCACCATAGGTGGTAAC
>JBELHI010000102.1:0-7556 GCA_042091475.1 Alteromonadaceae bacterium | reverse complement strand
ATTAAAGTGGCTTCCACCTGGGAAGGCATTCAAGCGGCGCGGGAATTAGAGCAGGAAGGAATTAACTGTAACCTAACATTGCTATTCAGTTTCGCCCAAGCACAAGCCTGTGCTGAAGCGGGTGTATTCCTGATATCGCCATTTGTTGGCCGTATTCTTGATTGGTATAAAAAAGATACGGGCAAAACAGCGTATGCGCCGGCTGAAGATCCAGGCGTGGTGTCAGTAACTGAAATCTATAACTTTTATAAGCAACACGGCTATAAAACCGTGGTTATGGGCGCAAGCTTCCGTAACACCGACGAAATACTGCAACTAGCGGGCTGTGATAGATTGACCATAGGGCCAAACTTATTAGCTGAATTAGAGCAAAGTGATGCTGCCGTTGAAGTCAAACTGGTTGACAACGGACAGCAACAAACAGCCACTGAAACGATGAATGAAAGTCAATTTAGATGGGCCATGAACCAAGACCCCATGGCAACTGAAAAACTGGCTGAAGGGATCAGAAACTTTGCCGTTGACCAAGGCAAATTAGAAACCCTACTAACAGATTACTTAAATTAATAATATTTAAATTACATTGAGTGGACACAATGAAGATTACTGAAACCAATGCATGGACACATCTAGCGTCACTGTCAGCTTCACTTCCTGAAATGGCTAGGCTATTTGCTGAAGATAACACTCGTACCAACACCTACCACCTGAACCAATGTGGTATTACCTTGGATTATTCAAAAAACCGAATAAACCAACAAGTAATGCAAGGCTTATTTGCCTTGGCAGAGCAACAGCAGGTTGGCCAAAAACGCAATGCGATGTTTGCCGGTGAGCGTATCAACAGCACTGAGCAACGGGCCGTGTTACACACAGCCCTGCGTTATCAAGGAGATAAAGAAATCCTTGTTGATGGTGTTAACGTGGTACCTGAGATACGTGCAGTCAAAGCCAAAATGCAACAGATTGTCAATCAACTGCACAACGGCGAATGGTTGGGTATGACAGGTAAAGCCATCACTGACGTAGTAAGCATTGGTATTGGCGGGTCGTTTTTAGGCCCTAAGATCATGACAGAGGCGTTAAAGCCGTACCAGCAGAAAACAGTCAAAGTCCACTTCGTAGCCAATGTAGACGGTTGCCATATTCACGACGTGTTGAGTAGTTTAGACATGGACACTACCCTGTTCATTATGTCTTCAAAATCATTCAGTACCCAAGAAACACTGCGCAATACCACCACAGCTAAACAATGGTTCTTAGCCCATGGCGGTGATCAAGCCAGTGTAGCCAAACATTTTATGGCCATCTCAACTAACATTGCAGCAGCCACGGAATTTGGTATTCATCCAGACAATATCCTGCCCTTGTGGGATTGGGTGGGTGGTCGCTATTCCTTGTGGTCAGCCATAGGCCTACCCATTGCCATTGCCATTGGTTATGACAATTTTGAGGCTCTATTGCAAGGTGCTGATGACATGGATCAGCATTTCATTAATGCGCCGTTAGAGCAGAATATGCCTGTCATTATGGCTATGCTGGGTGTTTGGTATAGCAATTTTTATGGTGCTCAAAGCCATGCATTACTGCCTTATTACCACTATCTGCGTGGCTTCCCTGCTTACGTACAGCAACTGGATATGGAGAGTAACGGCAAGTCTTGTAATCTCAGCAACCAAGCTGTGGATTACACCACGGGTACCGTGATTTGGGGTAGTGAAGGCACCAATGGCCAGCATTCATTCCACCAGCTCATGCATCAGGGGAATGTGCTCATCCCTGCGGATTTCATGTTGCCATTGAATGTCCCTAATGAACAAACTGAGCATCATGCTATGCTCGCGTCCAACTGTTTTGCCCAAAGCCAAGCCTTGATGCAAGGAAAAACTCTGTCTGAAGCACAATCCGAGGTAAGTAAACTTGACCTCACAGATGACGAAAAAGCAGCGCTCGCGGCCCACAAGGTTATGCCAGGTAACCGTCCAAGCAATACTTTATTGTTTAATCAGCTTGATCCAAAAACATTGGGCGCATTAGTGGCACTTTATGAACACAAGGTATTTGTTCAAGGCGCTATCTGGGAACTGAATTCGTTTGATCAGTGGGGTGTTGAACTGGGTAAAGTACTCGGTGATCGTATTTTAGATTCAATAACCGCCGATCAGCCAAGCACAAGTTTTGACGCCTCTACCAATTTTCTAGTCAATCAATTTAAAACGAAATAGTCACTATAAAATGTTCAACCAAAAACGGACGCTCAGGCGTCCGTTTTTATTTATATAAATGCCGTAAAAACATGTAATACCAGATCAGAAAACAAGTGGGCCATCATGGCTGCTATCAATCCCAAACGCCAAAAGCACCAGCCAAAATACGCTGATGTAATAAAATTTCCCAACACAGTACTCACAAATGTCACCCATGTCAGCGCATCATGACTATTCACTTGGGGTATATGGATAAGACCAAAAAGAATCCCCGGCAATAGGATACCCAGCCCCCATGTGCTAGCTGATGGTACAGATTGTCGCCGGCACTTGGTCAGCACAAATACGAATACTGAAGTGATGCCCAAGCGGAACCATACTTCTTCACCTACGGCTGCGCCAAAAGATACCATTAGCCCTCTTAACGCGCCTCGGTGCCCCAAGGGAGGTAACTCACTCGGGTAAACAGACCGTATGCCATGATTGGCCATCACCAAACACACACCGACAAGCACAGCGCCTACTATGGCATATAAGACAACACGTCTGGCATCGCCAAATAACAAAAGCTTTGGTAATGACCCACATTGTTCCACTAAGTCTTTCGAATATATCCTAGGTAACAACGCAAGTCCTACCGCGCAGGCCGGTAACGACAATATCAACAAAAACAGTACACTGGGTAACAAACGTTCCATCACCTCAGTCATTGTGAGTTGATGTCCAAACGCAACATCTGCAAACTGTGTGATGATAGTAAGTAAAGTCAAAGCAATGACTAGCAAAAAAGATTGGGTCTTATGGTGATTGTAGTGTGCGTCATCCATGAACTTGTTATCCTTGTCAGTAATTCTGACGTATTCGAGCGGTTTCAAAAATCGCTCAATCGTCACTCAATATTGTTATATCGTGACACAAACGAATGATCATTTAATGACAATAAAAAATTCACTAAATCTGTTTGCTCTTCATCTGTCAAATTCAACGGTTTAACAAAGGGTGATTTGAATGGATTGAGTCTGCCGTCGCCTTTATACTCGCCGCTTTTAATCGCTCTTCCTCCCTGATTATAAAAACTAACCACCTCCGCTAGGGTGGTAATAGATCCGTCATGCATATAAGGCGCCGTAAAGCCTATATTGCGTAAGGTAGGCGCTTTGAAGGCCCCCATGTGGGTAGGCTTGTGAGTGACTAAATGTAAACCGCTGTCTTGGGGCGGATACGCCCCCTGCCCATCTATATTGTACAATCCCGTATTATGAAATTGTGAGCGCCGAGCATCTTGGTTTTCATGCACAGAGGACTGGCTTAAATTAAATCCCCCATGACAATGGTGGCACTCGGTACGCTCTGAAAAAAACAGATTGAGTCCACGCTTTTGAGAGTCCGTTAATGCATCATCCTGTTGTTGATAGGCATAACGATCAAACGCTGAATCAAAAGAAATTAACTGCCTGACAAAGCTTGCTAGGGCGTAATTAATGTGTAAAAGAGAAGCTTGCTCCTCGCCAAAGGCAGATTCAAATAGCGCTAGATAATCTGCTGACTGAAATCGCGCCAGAATTTCATCCTCATGTCCGGTTACGCCCATTTCTACGGGCTGCTCAGAAAACAAGGGGATCATGATTTGCTGTTCTATATCCACCAGTCCGTTGTGGGCCCATGTTTGATGGGTATTGTATGCAACGTTCACCAGTGCCATGGCATTTCGACTCAAAGGCTCGCCCGTACTGCCGATGGAATGTGCTATTGGCTCAGCAAAACCATGTTGGGGTTGATGACAACTAGCACAGGCCTGACGTTGATTAAACGATAGCTGTTTGTCAAAAAATAGTTTTTCGCCCAAGGCTACCTTGGCATCTGACATGGGATTGTAATCAGGTACTCTGGGCTTTGGAAACCCCTCTGGTAATTGCCATTGATAGACAGTGGGCGCTCTATCACAGCCAAGTAGACACAAGATTAACCATACAAAGGCAATGCGAAGGATCATTGATAGAATACCGTTTGAGTAGCCAGATTAGTCAGTATCTGTTTACACGACTGGCGCTCAGGTTGAGACATGCAGTGATTATCTGACAGTATATCAACGCCCGCTAGTAAACGGCTGAGATTAAATATGATGGGTTTATCTACCTGATAATTATCCAGTGATACAGACAACAAATTAGTATTTGAACACGGCTGAGTGGGCGCTCTCATGGCAGACTCACTCTGACAGCCGGTGGAGCCTAAATGAAATGACCAAGCTTTTGGTGAACTGATATCCAACCTCAGAAATTTATGACCGTTCTGCCAACTCCAAAACATACTGCTATCATTCAACGGTGGTGGCTGGGTTAACGGCAGTAAATGGTTAAGGGAAAACGGCACACCAAGGGTAAATTTTAAGCTATCAGCAGATTGTACCTCCGACATAATACTAAAAGACCAGTTAGGACTATCGTTACAGCTCGCCCCTAACAACGCCAGTTCAGGATGTCCTGAAGAACCTTCGGCAATAAAAACCTTGTTGCCGTTGACTTTCAACTCTGACACAAACCAGCTGAGGCGATCCAATATTATGTCTGTGGTAACAATATTGCCTTTACTATCGCAACTCAACGGTTGATTATTGAGGACGGGAGAAAACCTGATCACAGTCTCAGGTGAAGGTTGGCAGGCGAACTGTAACATTAAAATCACAGCACCAAACAGGCCATACATAACTTTTGAATCTATAAGAGTTTTTATCGCAGACCTATCCATGTAACTTAATATATAAACCTTATAACTTGTGTAATACTGATACAAATAAGTTTACAACAGATCCCTGCAAAATATGAAGAAAAGTCTATTAACACAACTATCACTTTGTATAAGTATTATATTTTACAGTAGTTTAGCTTTCTCTCATTCAGATGCCAACCGTACCCGGTATGTGGCCATGAACGGTGCTGACTCGTCAGACTGTCGCTCTCCTTTTAGACCTTGTAAATCCATTGAATATGCGCTTAAACATGCTGCCAAAGGTGATAACGTAAAGGTGGCCAAGGGCCGCTATACGCTGGTTGGTGATAGCGCACATTGGTATTTTAGCAATAACATTATTACCATTACCGGTGGTTACGACCCTATTGACCATTTTAGAATACAGGCACCTAACAAGCATATCACCCAGTTATTGGGTTTACCGTTTCATATGCGCCGTTCAGCCTTAGCTAAGGGTTTTCAGCTAATTACGGATGGCAAATCAAGTCACGCTGGGACGCAGGTAACATCTCGTCATGTAGGATTATCCACTCGCCACAACAATAATGTGTGTACTGACAATTTGGCTGCTAACTATCCGTGTAAGAATATTGATTTGGTTAGTCATGTACCTTTGCCTCAGGGCGTTGCAGGCAGTGATATTTGGGGCCACACGGATCTAAATGACGGTGTAGAATACGCCATTATGGGTTATACCGACGGTATCCGAGTGTATTCCCTCGCCAGCCCCAGTGAGCCCACGTTAGTCGGTCATATCTCAGGCGCAACAACCAGTTGGCGGGACATCAAGGTGTATCAATATTTTGATGACACCAGTAACAGTTTCAAAGCACATGCTTATGTTTCTTCTGAATCCACAGACAATCAGTTGCAAATTATAGATTTAACCTTGTTACCTGAGAGACTGGTAGAGTTACCGGCGGCTGATATTTACCAAAGTGCTCATAACCTATTTGTCAGTAATCTTGACTACGGCGTTAACTTGCCACTGCCTGGAAATAGCCCTGAACTACAAGTCACGGGCGCAAATAACTTTGGCGGCGCTGTCACCCGTTACGACTTACAACAAGCAACCAACCCTTCTCTCCTGCACAACCCTGGCGACGTAAGTGCTTACACCCACGACAACACCCAACTAACATTAACTGATCAACAAGCTGCCCTTGCTTGTGAGGGTGCATCTCGCTGTGACGTACTGATTGATTTCAATGAAAAAGACGTCAAGTTATGGGATGTGTCGTCACCTCGCCTCGCGCGCTTATTGTCTGAGGTAAACTACACAGATGTCATTGATGATAACAAATACGTCCACTCAGGCTGGCCCAGTGAGGATAATCAGTCATTGTTTGTACATGACGAGTTTGATGAATACCGTGGTAATCTAGCCACCACCATTAGGATTGTATCCTTAACTGACCCCACTAGCCCAGTGGTGGACGGTATATGGACGGGTAATACTAATGCCATAGACCACAATGGCTTTAGTCGCGGCAACGATTACTTTTTCTCTAATTATGAGCGAGGCCTTACTTGGTTAGATATTAGCAATCCAACAACCCCCATTGAAAAAGGCTTCTTTGATACCTTTCCACTCTCTAATAACGCGGCATTTAATGGTGCTTGGGGAGTGTATCCGTTTTTACCGTCCGGTCATATATTGATCAGTGATATTAACAGTGGTTTGTATGTGGTGAAGCCCAACACGAATGCAAACACGGCATCATTTTCACAGCAACAACTCTCAACAGAAGAAAATCAGACAGTGACTGTAACTGTTAGCAGAACGGGTGACGATCTAAGCCCGGCTCATGGCTTTATTGAAAGTATTGACGCCAGCGCAAAAGCCGGTGAGGATTATCACCCCATCAATCAGAAGGTACAGTGGCAGCAAGGGCAAAAAAACGCCAGTTTTACACTGACAACCTTAGCAACAGCTGACACTGGTGAGTCCAAACGCTTGGTACTTCGTCTACGCAGGCTATCAAGTAACCTACATGTTGGCGAGCATCGCTACCTATACGTGGATATCGGCAGTGACCAGTCGTCCGGCTCAGCTTATGTCACCATAGCCGAGCCTGCAAAAAGTGAGAGCGCAGGAGCCTTTATCATAAGTGTTGATCGTATTGGCGGTAGTCATGGCAACCTAACCGTGTATTACCGCATCAACACAGTGGGTAGTTCACAAGATATTACTTTTGACGCTGGTTCAGTTTCTTGGGCAGATGGCGATACCAGCAGTAAGCAACTCATGGTCAACATTATTGATGACCAGATTACCGAGGAGACGGAAAGCTTTAGCTTAGTATTATCAACCAGTAATGATTTCACCAGCATCCAGAGTGAGCACATACTTACTGTGCTGGACGATGATGGCAACTCAGCGCCCTTAGTTGACGCTGGGCAGGATATATCCATGCCTACCAACAGCTTACTACAATTTTCATCTGCTATCGCCAGTGATCCAGATGAAGGCAACACCCTAAGCTACCAATGGCAACAAACCTCAGGCCCCACACTTGAGTTATCAAATACTGATACACTGACACAATTACAAGTACAGAGCGGCACTGAATCTGGCACCGCTAACCTCGTCCTAAC
>JBELHI010000101.1:0-7805 GCA_042091475.1 Alteromonadaceae bacterium | reverse complement strand
CAGTTTTTGACATTTTAGGTGCATCATTTACAACCAGTAATTTTAACCGTAAAACCATCTATCAGACTTACTTAAGGTTTAGGATAAAATACTGGTAATGTAAACGTAGACATAAGTTTAGGGACGTCTAATCACTCAGTAGCGACCGGTTCTTATTTATAGGGAGATAACTGCTCAGCATCAGCTGAATATTGGGCTATGTGGCGTTTTTCTTGGTGTAAAAAATTACTAACAGCATGTTGAAACTCGGTATTACAAAGCCAGTGATTGGAATAGCATTTTACAGGCAAAAAACCTCGACTTATTTTGTGCTCTCCCTGAGTGCCTGGGTTAAAATGTTTCAACTTGTGGGTAATACAGTATTCAATACCTTGGTAATAACAGGTTTCAAAATGTGCGCCATCGGTGTGTTTTATGCAGCCCCAGTAGCGTCCATATAAGGTATCGTCAGAGACAATGAATAACGCGGCAGAGCGAGGGGTGTCATTATCGTAGCCAATGACGAGCATCAGGTTATCAGGCATGTTTTGCAGTAACCGTTGAAAGAACTGATGATTTAAATAGCCTTGGTGGCCGCTCAACTTTTGATAGGTGTCGATGTAGCACTGGTAAAAAAACTCTATATGTTGAGCTTGTATTTGCTCACCACGGTATTGCTCAAAATGCCAACCTTGACGCTGCAATAAGCTTCTTTCCTTAATAATATTTTTGCGCTTCCTGGATTTTAGTGATTGTAGGAAATCATCCATGTTGTGGTAATGATTATTTTTCCAATGAAATTGAACACTGTGACGTTGCAATATGCCGTCGCTATCTAACAAGTTACTCTCAACTGCATTATTAAATAACACATGGATTGAGGATATTGCATTTTGTTGGCAGTATTGTTTAAGAAAAGCGGTTATTACCCTTGTTATGTCTTGCGGGGTAAAAGCCGGATCGTGAATCAATCTACTACCAGGCACGGGAGAGAATGGCACCGCGGCAACGAGTTTTGGATAGTAATTTAGGCCGTGCTGTTGGTAGGCATTCGCCCATGCAAAATCAAAGATATATTCTCCATAACTATGGGATTTTTTATACATGGGCATAAACCCAACGAGTTGCTTGTCGTGGTAAATTGCCAGATGGTGGCTGTTCCAACCGGTATTGCCATCAATAGATTGACTTGCTTGTAATGCAGAAAGGAAGGCTTTACTTGAGAATGGGCAAGTATGTTTGGCTATTGTGTAAAGCGGTTCGAGATCTAACGTATCGAGGTTGGTAATGATATCAATGCGAAGCATGTTAGTTCTATTCCTAGTTGGTAAACGGGATCCTTGGCATGTCACAGGATAAGTGTAACAATGTTATGTCCCAAATGCATTGAGTACGCAAAGAGTATGTCAGACAGTGATATTAACAATCCAAGCGTCGTCAGGTCTCGCTTAATCAACTTATTGTCTCGGCGGGATCACAGTGTTGCAGAGTTACAGCAAAAGCTTCTTGCCAAGCAGTTTTCTTCAGCGATTATTGAAAGCCAGATTGAGCAATTAATTAAAGAAGGTTATCAGTGCAACCAACGTTACGCTCAATCAACCGTCCGCGAACAGTACCGCAGAGGTAAGGGGCCAATGTATATCCGCGCCTATTTACAGCAACGGCGAGTAACGGCTGCAGATATTCAGATAGCAATTGATAATGAAGATATTGATTGGTTTGAACATGCTAAGGTTGTTCGCTTGAAAAAGTATACTGATGATGACGTTGTTGACTTAAAAATAAAGCAACGTTGTTACCGGTATCTTGCCCAGCGAGGCTTTAGTAGTGAGCACATTAATTATGCGTTAGAAAAGCAACCTTAAAAAAACTATAGATAGTGCTATGTTAGTCGCCTCACCGTATTGTTCCACAACCCTATTTTATGCTATCTTTCAGCAACTAAATTACCAATATAATGCCGACTTCTATTGATGCATTTAGTCAATAAAATAATACGGCACACACCAACAGGGTTTCTGGGACAAGTTATGGCGCAATCAACAGCACAGATTAGGCAAGCATTTTTTGATTACTTTGCGAGTAAGGGACACCATAAGGTGGACAGTAGCTCTTTGGTTCCCCATGACGACCCCACACTATTATTTACCAATGCCGGTATGAACCAGTTTAAAGATGTATTTCTTGGCGGTGATAAACGCAGCTATTCCCGTGCGGTGTCATCACAACGTTGTGTACGCGCTGGTGGTAAACACAATGATTTGGAGAATGTTGGCTACACAGCTCGCCACCATACCTTTTTTGAAATGTTGGGTAATTTCAGCTTTGGTGATTACTTTAAACAAGACGCTATAAGCTTTGCTTGGGAGTTTTTAACTAGCGTATTGCAGTTACCTAAAGAAAAACTATTAGTTACTGTCTATCACAATGATGAAGAAGCCTATGATATTTGGCTGAATAAGATGGGGCTACCCGCGGATAAAATCATCCGTATAAGCACCAATGATAACTTCTGGTCAATGGGTGATACTGGCCCGTGTGGTCCTTGTTCTGAGATTTTTTACGATCACGGTGAACACATTTGGGGCGGCGTGCCGGGCTCTGCAGAAGAAGATGGTGATCGGTTTATTGAAATTTGGAATCTGGTATTCATGCAATTTAATCGTCAAGCTGACGGCACCATGGATCCTTTGCCTAAGCCGTCAATTGACACGGGTATGGGCCTTGAGCGTATTTCTGCCATTATGCAAGACGTTCACAGCAACTATGAAATTGACATCTTCCAAGCATTGATTAAAGCAGCGGCAAAGATTACCGGTGCCCAAGACTTATCAGATAAATCACTGCGAGTTATTGCTGACCATATCCGGTCTTGTGGTTTCTTGATTTGTGATGGTGTTATGCCGTCTAATGAAGGTCGTGGATACGTATTGAGACGTATTATTCGTCGTGCCGTTCGCCATGGTTACAAGTTGGGTGCGAATGACGTTTTTTTCCATACCCTGGTGGCAGAATTGGTGAGCCAGATGGGCGACGCTTATCCCGAGTTAACGTCTCAACAAGCCGTAATTGAAAAAGTACTCCGCGTTGAAGAAGAGCAGTTTTCCCGTACCTTAGCCCGCGGTATGGTCATTTTAACGGATGCCCTTGATCAGCTAGAAGGTAAAACATTATCCGGCGATGTGGTGTTCAAACTGTATGATACTTATGGTTTCCCAGCAGACTTGACCAATGACGTTGCCCGTGAAAAAGGCTACAGCATTGACCAAGACGGTTTTCAACAGGCAATGGCAGAGCAGCGACAACGGGCGCAAAAAGCCAGTCAATTTGGCACTGATTATAACGAGCAAATTCAGTCACAAAAAACCTCTGAATTTGTTGGCTACGACAATCATGATTTTGACGCTACCGTGGTTGAGCTGTTTTCAGCAGAGGGTGATACGCAACAGTTGAGTGCCGGCGAGGCGGGCGTGCTAATTTTGGATACAACACCGTTTTACGCAGAATCTGGTGGTCAAGTAGGGGATAAAGGCCAAATCGTTTTTGCCGATGGGATTTTTGAAGTTAACGACACCGTCAAACTAGGTAACGCCATTGCTCACCATGGTAAAGCACTGGCAGATATCAAACTGGGTGATAATGGTCATGCATCAGTCTGTCAAACCAATCGCGATGGTATCCGCCAAAATCACAGTGTGACTCACTTATTACACGCAGCATTGAAAGAAACCTTGGGTGAGCACGTCAATCAAAAAGGCTCACTAGTGCAAGCCGAGCGTATGCGCTTCGACTTTTCTCATTTTGAAGCGGTTACCCCACAACAGCTATCAACCATTGAGCAGCGAGTAAACCAAGAAATTCAAAAAAATATACCAGTAACAACTAAGTTAATGGACTTAGATGAGGCAAAAGCCTCTGGAGCCATGGCGTTGTTTGGTGAAAAGTATGACGAAATGGTTCGCGTTGTCTCTATGGGGCCTTTCTCAGTTGAATTGTGTGGTGGTACTCATGTGCAGCGTACGGGTGATATTGGGCTTTTCAGTATTCAATCTGAGGCAGGTATTGCTTCTGGAATTCGCCGTATTGAGGCGGTTTCCGGTATGCCGGCAGTGGCCTCTGTACAGACTCAACAATCACAGCTATCTGATTTAGCTGGACTGTTGAAGACTGACGCTGGCGCGTTAGTCGACAGAACGGCGAGTATCATGGAACATACTAAAGCGCTGGAGAAAGAAGTTCAGCAATTGAAGCAGAAACTGGCCGCACAAGCAGGTTCTGATCTGATGGGGCAAGTAACAGAGATTAACGGCGTTAAGTTATTAGCTGCCAAACTAGACGGCGTTGAAGCAAAATCTTTACGTGGTTTAATGGATGACCTAAAAAATCAGATTGGCAGTGGCGTTATCTTACTTGGTGTTGCTACGGAATCTAAAGTTAACTTGATTGCCGGAGTTACTAAAGATTTGACGTCGCAAGTGAAAGCGGGAGAATTGGTTAATTTTGTTGCTCAACAAGTAGGCGGTAAAGGAGGCGGTCGTCCTGATATGGCTCAGGCAGGCGGAAATAATCCACAAAATATTGTAAAAGCTATTGCTTCAGTATCGACATGGTTATCCGAACAGGTATAATGTATACTTGATAATATGTATATTAGTAATAAAAGTATTGCATTCTAATTTGAGTATATGTCTGCGAACTTTCATTTTCCAACTAATGGTTAATTGTTGTAATATCAAACCTCTACCACAATTAACCTGCAGTAAGGGATATACGTTCGTTACGGAAAGTATGTTGTATCAATTGTGGAATAGGAGCAGAGAATGCTTATTTTAACGCGTAGAGTTGGCGAGACCTTGATGGTTGGTGATCAGGTTACGGTAACCGTTCTCGGCGTGAAGGGAAATCAGGTACGTATTGGTGTTAATGCACCAAAAGAGGTTTCCGTTCACCGAGAAGAAATTTATATGCGCATCCAAGCTGAAAAAAATAGCCAAGTGGATGACAGCAGTTCAGTCATAAGCAAAGAAAGTTAGTGATAGTTCATTCGAGGAAGCTCTTGTTATCAAGAGCTTTTTTTTTGCCTGATATTAAAATACCCTAGATTATTACAAAACCTTCCATTGCCTCTTTCTTGCCTATTTTAATTGCCTGACAACCGATATAGCTTAATTCTTTGTTGTTTTGATAGGAGGGAATTGTGTTGTTTAAGTACAACATGTTATTCGTTATCGCGGGAAAAAATAACTGGAGTCACAGCGGGGCTCGACTCATTGCCATAACCATTTCACTGGATGTGACAAACCGTTGTTGTCTGGCTCTATCAATACACAGTTGCTGGTAAAAATAATATAATTTTTAGGGCTGGGGGACTGCTTTAATATTAATTTTAGCAAGGCACTGAAGACTAAAACTACACATAAAACGGGCTGAAAGTTAGATTTAACCCTGTTTTGAATGTTTTTTAAATATTTTTTTTGGTTTTTATGTGCAGGTTTCAACTAGTATTTTGTATATTAAATACAGGTTTTCTGTCTCATCTAATCGGTAAATAAAGTTAGTAAACTATTTAAATATCGGATACCGTGTGCAGTGGTTTTCCATTGTCCTTTGTTTTGTTGCATTAAGCCTTGGTCTATCGCCTGATTAATAGGGGCGGAAATTTTCTCAGCTGAAATACCCGTGAAGGCTTCAAACTCGCTGATGTTAAAACCTTCAACCAGTCGTAATCTATTCATGAAAAACTCAAACGGCCTATCTTCAAGCTCAACATTATGACGCTTATCTAAGTACGGACGAGTCAGGTCCATGTAACCTTTGGGGTGTTTGACTTTTACCGTCCGGATAATGTCATTGCCTTGAGTAATTTTACCGTGTGCACCACAGCCAATACCCAAATAATCGCCAAAACGCCAGTAATTAAGGTTGTGTTGACACTCAAACCCTGGCTTGGCGTAACCTGATATTTCATATTGTTGATAGCCTGCCTTTGCTAGTAACTCTTGTCCTTGGTCTTGAATCTCCCAAAGGATGTCGTCTTCAGGCAACTCTGGCGGATTTGAATAAAATAAGGTGTTGGGCTCAATGGTCAGCTGATACCAAGAGAGGTGCGGCGGCTGTTGGTTAATCGCGGTGTCTAAATCAGATAAAGCTTGTTCTACAGTCTGATCCGGCAAGCCATGCATCAAATCAAGGTTGAAGCCTCTAAGGTTAGCCGCTCTTGCATAACCCGCGGCGTTTAAGGCTTGTTGTTTGTCATGGATACGGCCGAGTGCATGCAGCTGTTGTTGTTCAAAGGTTTGTATTCCAATGGACAGGCGATTAACCCCAGCTTGACTGAAACCGTTAAACTTTTCACTTTCTACGGTACCGGGGTTGGCCTCTAAGGTAATTTCAGCAGTAGCCGATAAATCTACAATGTTACGAACACCCTCTAGTAGTGTATTTATCGCTTGGGGACTGAATAAACTCGGCGTTCCACCGCCAATAAATATACTGCTAACGGTGCGACCATTCACCATGGCAGCATCCAAGCGTAAATCGTCAAGTAGATGACTGACATAAACTTGCTCAGGAATATCTTGTTTCAAGCCGTGGGAATTGAAATCACAATAAGGGCATTTTTGCACGCACCAAGGGATGTGAATGTACAGCGCTAATGGTGGTAATGAAAGACTCATAGAGTGCCCTTCAATTGTTTTAGCAAAGACTGTAGGGCCAAATATCTATGACTTACGGTTTGTTTTTGAGCGCCCATGTCGGCAGCAGTACAGGAAAATTCAGGTACATAAAATACAGGATCATAGCCAAATCCTGTCGCGCCAGAAGGGGACGTTGCAATGGTACCGTGCCAAATACCGTGACAGACCGTGGGAACGGGGTGGTCGGCACTCGGCATATACACAAGGCAACAATGAAATTGTGCATTGCGTTGTGACGCGGGTACCTGGGCGAGATTTTTCAGCAGTAATTCATAATTTTGTTGATCGCTGGCACCCTCACTGGCATAGCGCGCAGAATATATACCCGGTGCTCCGTTAAGGGCTTCAACCGCTAAGCCAGAATCATCTGCAATAGCAGGGAGGCCTGTCACTTTGCTGGCATGACGGGCTTTGATTATGGCATTTTCAATAAACGTTGTGCCAGTTTCAGGCACTTCAGTTACCTGATAGTCACTCTGCGGTACTACGTGGACTGACAAGGGAGAAAGTAACTGGGTTAACTCAGCGACCTTGCCTTTGTTGCCACTGGCGAGTACTAGGGTCTTTTTCACAATTTTATTCCTGTGTTGATGCATTGAGTTGGTACTGGTGATCCCATCATGTTTATGTTGCTGTTGGCCACATGACCATAACCGCGGCTAGTGCTACTAATATTAGGCCCAGGCTGTCCTTGCGGTTCATTTTTTGTTTCAGCCACCAGGTTGATATCATCATGGTAAAGAATATTTCAATTTGTCCTAAGGTTTTTACATACGGTACAGACTGCAGTGCCATGGCACTAAACCAGCCAATAGAACCTATACAACTAAAGGTACTTATGAGTGCGGTTAGCCGCCTATGTTGCCATAAATCTCGCAAGGTATTGGGCGAACGAATGGCGAGATACGTTGTCATGATTAATGTTTGCACGGTTAATACCCAAACTAAACACCATGCGGCACTGAAAGGAAAGGTGAGTCCGGTGTGATGGCTGGCTTCTCTTACCCATAGTGATGTCAGCGCGAAACCACAACCACAGCCTAGGCCAATAACCAATGTTTTGGTGCTTAATTGTCGCCAATTGCCCACGCAACTCAATAAAAATACACCTACAGCACCCACAATAAC
>JBELHI010000100.1:0-7823 GCA_042091475.1 Alteromonadaceae bacterium | reverse complement strand
CCAGATGACATACTGCGCTTCAATACAAATACATTTTTTGCTAAATCAGCATTAATTACCGGCATACCATAGATTGGACTGCCTTCCATTTCTCGTGCCGCGGGGTTTACCACATCGTTGGCGCCAATAATAATCGCAACATCGAAATTTTCAATACGTGCATTTATCTGCTCCATTTCAAACAGTTGATCATAAGGCACGTCAGCCTCAGCTAATAACACATTCATATGACCCGGCATTCTGCCTGCGACAGGGTGAATAGCATAAGCAACTTCAGCACCATTATCTTCTAATAAACCGTTTAATTCTTTAACTGCGTGTTGAGCTTGAGCCACTGCCATACCATAGCCTGGAACAACCAGTACTGACTGTGCTGCTTCTAATACAAAGAATGCATCTTCAGCTGACAATGGTTTAATTTCACCCTCAATTTCAATAGTACCGCTTTGTACCGACTGAAAGCCTGAAAATAACACATTGCTCAATGCTCGATTCATTGCCTTACACATAATATTTGTCAATATTATGCCGCTCGCGCCCACTAATGAGCCAGCCACAATAAGTAAATTATTTTCTATTGCAAAACCCGCCGCGCAAGCCGCTAAGCCCGAGTAACTATTCAGCAACGAAATAACCACTGGCATATCGGCGCCACCAATGGGTAGTACCAACATAATACCAAAGACTAAGGCAATCCCTAGAACCGTATACTGGACGGCTGGATCTGCGGGTGAGTTTACAAGCATTATTCCCGACACAATGACAGCCAGTACTACTAAGCTATTCACCACCACTTGGCCTTTGAACACCACTGAACGGCCGGTAATACGCTCACTCAACTTGCCCCAAGCAACCACACTGCCTGAGAAAGTGACACCACCAATCAACAATGCCAAAAAGGTGACAAAGGCAACAAAACCATTCATACCTGAATTAGCATCGGCCAAGGTTGCCCAAGCGACAAACACACTGGCCAAACCGCCCACGCCATTAAATAACGAGACCAATTCAGGCATACCTGTCATTTGTACTTTCTTAGCGGCATAAACACCGACTAAACTACCAGCTAAGATACCCGCTATTATTACCTCATAGGCTACAATTTGTTGGTCCAAAAGAGTAACCAATACCGCAATAAACATGGCTAATGCAGATACCAAATTGCCTTTTCTAGCCGTTGATGGATGACTTAATAATTTCAGTCCAAAAATAAACAAACTGGCACATGCCACGTAAACAAAATCTATTAACACAGTAACATCTCCCATGGCTTATTTTTCCTTCTTTTTAAACATCGCAAGCATGCGATCTGTTACTAAATAACCACCCACCACATTTATAGTGGCAAAGAAAATAGACAAGCCGCCTAGATAAACAGCTGTATCACCGGCGTCGGAGCCACCCAATGCAAGCGCACCAATCAAGGTAATGCCAGAAATTGCGTTGGCGCCGGACATCAATGGCGTATGCAAAGTCGCAGGTACTTTCCGTATAAGTTCAAAACCAACAAAAATAGATAACACTAAAATGAAGAGTAAATAAACACTGTTCTCCATGACTAAGCTCCTTTCTGTGTGATGGATAGATACATTTGATTCACCGTTGTACCTTGATAGGTAATAACGCTACTCTTCAAAATGTCATCTGCAATATCAAAATTAAAAGCCTTATTCTCTTTGAGCCAGAATTCATCGACGAGATTGCTTAAATTATTGGCATACATCTGCGACGCATCTAATGCAACTTGGTTGGCCCAGGCCCCGTTACCGATAACCGTGACACCATTAACAACCGTGGTTTCACCGGCAACAGAGCCTTCCACATTACCACCTGTTTCTGCTGCCATGTCCACAATCACACTACCGTTTTTCATTCGTGCGATAGTGGCTCCATCAATTAATTGCGGCGGCTTGCGACCAAATAGTTGTGCAGTAGTAATAACAATATCAGATTCAGCAATACAATCTGCTTGTTGCTCTTTTTGACGTTGCATTTGTTCTGGTGTCAGCGCCGTTGCGTAACCTTGGTTAGTTTCTGTGGTTTCACCGAGGTCAATATTTAAGAATTTGGCACCCAAGGACTCCACCTGTTCCGCTACTACAGGGCGGGTATCATATGCGGTAACTGCTGCGCCAAGACGCTTTGCCGTGGCAATGGCCTGCAAGCCAGCAACGCCAGCGCCAATAATAAAGACTTTTGCGGGCTTAATAGTACCTGACGGTGTCATCATCATTGGCAATACTGATGGCAGTGTATTTACCGCATTAGCAACCATGACATAGCCGGCCAAACTCGCCTGCGAACTTAACGCATCCATTTTTTGACAGCGGGAACTTCTGGGGATCATTTCCATGCTGATACTAGAAATTTTATATTTGTTTAATGTCTCTAAATAGGCAGGATCATTAAACGGATCTAGAAAACTAATGACCAAAGCGTTTGGCTTTTTAATTAAAGAAATATCTTCGACGGGTAATTTGTGTAATGTCAGTAGAAGATCGGACTCACTCAATACCGTAGCGCGGTCAACAATTTTTGCTCCGGCCTTTTCATAATCAGCGTCGTTAATATGTAGCGCATCGCCGTAGCCAGATTCTATTACTACCTTTGCACCGCTGCGCGCGTAATTTTTTACATTTACAGGTAACACGGAGCGTCGATGCTCTCCATCAGCACATTCTTTTGGAAAGCCGATAATAGACATAACATTATTTGCCATACTTTTCTCCTATCTAGTAACACCACAAGCCAGCCCTTATGATATGTTTATTATTTATAAAGTGAAGTACTTTGTAGACAATTTTTATAATAAATCTTATGTTTATATAAAAATTTAACCTTTAAACGCCATATATTAGGATAAACGATTCTCAGTTTACGGATTCGATGATGAGAATAGAAGATTGCAGTTATGATGATAGTTATCAAAAAAAAAATATTGTGTTTCAACTTAATACTTATTATTACCATACAAACCGTTCGAGATAGTTTATTCTGTATACATAAATCAATTTGGGATATTTTATGTTTCTTGTTACTTCATCCCGCTACACAATAAGAACTGTGGTTATCATTCTGTGTACCCTATTCAGTGTAGCCAGTCTGGCACAAAACACCCAAGTTCCCGTTCAGCATTTATCAACAAAAGACGGCCTATCCCAACGTTCTATTGTTGACATTCATCAAGACGCGAAGGGCTTTATGTGGTTTTCTTCGATTAACGGTATTGATGTTTATGATGGGTACAATTTTTCTGCTTTCGGGGGTTCAAACCAACAACTTACTAATAATCTAGTCTCAAGAATGCACTCAAGGAAAGACGGCACACTCTGGTTTGCAATCAATGGCTCAGCTTTAGTGGAGTTAAATCCAATAACCAATACGTCTAAGCGGCTAGTAACATTTGACGCTAATGAATATTTCGTCACTTATCTGCAGAGTTCAGCGCATGCTAATTGGTTGATTAGTACTCGCGGGATTTATTTTTTCGAGCATGGACCTGAGGTCGAAATGGCCCCCCTCCGCCCTATGACTACGTTACCCAAATCGATAACAATAAATGCTGCTGTAAGCACAGACAATGGCAATATTTTACTCGCAACTAATCAGGGGATATTGAATTTCAACACCCATGACAAAAGCATCAGTGAGGTGTCTACGCCCAACATCCTGGACCGCAACACAGTAAATCTGCTTGGCCATAATAATCAGATATGGCTAATAACAGGGCAGGGAGGCATTGCACAACTTAACAAACAGCAGCCTGATAAAAGTAAGCTTTTGACAAGTATTGGTAAACCCGTAAGTGATGCCACTATTTTTGAGAATAATTTATACCTCGCAACAGACAGCGCTATTCATTCTATTGCATTAACCGGAGAAACAACCAAACAGCTGTTTTCACTGGCCAAAAAATTCCCTAATTTGGGACCAGAAATTTCAACCATACACTTTTCTTCAGATGGGAAATTGTGGATGGGAACTGAAGGTGACGGCGTGTTTGTGTGGGATTCAAAACTGTTACCCTTTTATCATCACATCGAAGCACAAGAAAACGGCTTAGTCAGTGATATTGTATGGAGTATTTACGAAGATCCTCAATCGCCATGGCTTTGGATTGGCACATCTAGCGGTTTAGATCGTCTCAATTATGAAACCCTATCACTGAAACATTTTCCATTAGGCCAATTGGGTCGTCGAAAAATAAATTCATTTGCTGGGGTCCAATACAATCAAAACATTATTTATCGCGTATTGGGACGTCGTGGAGATAACTTATGGTTATCCCTGCCCCATGGCATCGTTATCATAAATGTAATCACTGGTATAACATCCGAGCCTGACGTAGATCCCCCAACAATGGATATTTTAAAACGTCAGTTTCAATCAATGTGGATGGATAATGACGGTGTTATTTGGATGAGCCGTGCTAAAGTATTATGGGCGTTCCATACAGGCGAAAATACGCTCACGAAACACGCCGTATTAGAACAAACACTAGACGAAGAAATCCACACGGTACTAGGCCATCTAGTAACAAATACAGACATATTGTTTTCCTCATCAAGAGCCTTGTATTCCTATGATACCGTCAGTAACCAAACCAAAGAAATCTTTCGCCATGGGTTTGAGATTGATAAAGACGCGTTTCTATTTTTTGAGAGTGGTGTCTACGACAAGACAACAGAGACATTATGGTTATCATTTTTAGACAAGGGTATTTATGGTATAAATGCTACTACAGGGGAATTAAAGAAAAGTTATACCGCAATAAACCACGATATAGATCCCAATGTATATCAACTCCATTCACCAACACCAGGAATTCTATGGTTTTCCTCCCACCAAGGTATTTATCGTTTAGATACCAATACTGACAAAATACGCAATTTTGGCCTAGAACAAGGGTTACTTGCCGAAGAATATAATGCATTTGCCAGTACCTCGCTGCGCAATGATAAAATAGTTTACGGTTCAATGTCGGGTATCACCGTTTTTTCACCTAATGAACTACAGATAAAAAAAGTACCGCCGAAAATAGAAATATTAGAATTAGAAGTTAGTAATGAAAAGAGACTTCACTTGCCTCATGCTGACCTGCCATTGACGGTGAAAGTTAACTACAATGATTTCAATATCAAGGTCAATGTTAGCAGCTTGATGTTTGATAATGAAAATACACGATATCAATTTCAGTTGCTCGGCGCCGATGAATACGACATTCCGTTAACGCAAAATAATTATATTCAACTGTCCCATCTAAGCCCAGGTAGAACCACCTTGAATATGTGGTCACACTCATTAATTAATGGCATGCGTTCTAGGCCAAAGTCGATAACATTTGATGTTTCTGCACCATTTTATAAAACCCCTGTAGCGTATGGGAGTTACGCCTTAGCTGTCTGCCTCCTAGTATTTCTGTCTTGGTATATCGCCAGTAGGCACCTACTGGTAAGCCATTCACAAATTTCTTATCGAGAAAATCGTCTCCGATTAGCCTTAAAGGGTAGTAATAGTGAGGTGTGGGAATGGATGAGCAAAGGCAACAAAATGACCGCAAAGCGCATTAAACAGGCGTCTGGAACAGTTACAAGCGTCAATTTTGACGAATATATTAAATTAATTCACCCTCAAGATGTTGCCGAGTACCGCGCGAATTGGAATGCGTTTATCGCCAGTGATAACGCCGATGATGTATTCAATTGTCATTACCGACTGCGCGACAGCGATGGAGATTGGAGTTGGTTTAGGGATTTAGGTAAAGTGGTAAAAAGAGATAATGCCAATAGACCATTATTGATTTCAGGTGCCTACACCAATATTACCGAAGCAGAAGCAAACAAAGAAAAAGCATTTTTATATGGAGAAGCATTACAATATTCACAGGACTGGGTATTAATTCTCAATAGTCAAATGTCCTCCGTGACGGCGAATCAGGCCTTTTGTAACGTGTTTAACGTCCCTGATGGCGGTAGACCATTTTCGCCTCTGCAGTTAAATTTTCATTCTGAAAAATTAGATTATTACAAAACCCTGCTAGATTCTTTAGATGTCGGTGCACACTGGCGAGGCGAAGACGTACTTTTCACTTTAACAGGTGAGAAGTACTATGTTTTATTGAACATCACAGTATCCCGTAACGCCACCACCAAACAACTTTACTATCTGATTGTAATGACGGACATTTCTAGTCGTAAATTGGCGGAAGATGAGCTGCGTTATTTGGCAAATTACGACACATTAACCAACTTGCCTAACAGAAAATACTTCATGGAACGGGTAGAACAGCTGATAAACAAATGTTCAAGAGACAACACAATACAGTTTGCGGTATTGTTTATTGATTTAGACCACTTTAAAAATATTAATGATTCCCTAGGCCATAGTGAAGGTGACGCACTGCTTAAAGAGGCCGGTAAGCGCCTGTGCACGGAACTCCGAATAAGTGATATCGTCGCCCGTTTTGGTGGTGATGAATTTATTATACTGCTAGAGGATTATTCGTCAGAAAAGCATTTGAATCTGGTTGCTCAGCGTTTAAACGACATGTTCACACAACCCATAACGCTGAGTACAGGTAATGTAAATATTTCCGCCAGTATAGGGATTGCTCGCTTCCCCGACGATGGTACATCCGCGGAACAGCTGTTAAAGGCCGCTGATTTGGCCATGTATAATGCCAAGCGAAATAGTAAAGGAAGCTACGAATTCTTTATTCCTGGGATGGTAGACACCTTAAACGAGCGCATAAAAGTAGAGAAAGCACTGGCGCAATGCGTCGCAGATAATCAATTCATCAATTATTATCAGCCAATTGTGGATTGTAGCAATGGAGACGTAGTCGGTATAGAACTGCTACTGCGCTGGCAATATGAAGGACGTGTGGTGTCCGTAGGACCTTATATCGAGATGATAGAAGAATTAAACCTGATTAAAAAATTAACAGAACAACTGTTAGTAAAAGGCTTAAACGACTTGAAATCTCTATCTGTTGGGCGTCCTGACTTATATTTGTCAGTCAATATTGCAGCTAGCCATCTAACTCAGATGGCGCTCGTAGATTTCACTAGAGATACCTTGCAACGATGCGATGTTGCCGCCCACAAGCTGCGCTATGAAATAACTGAAAATGCCCTTATCGAAGATGGTGACTCAGTCAGTCAAGTCATGCATGGACTGTCATCACTTGGCATAAAAATAGCGCTAGACGATTTTGGCACGGGCTTCTCTTCATTGTCGTATCTGCGACAGCTACCGGTAGACGTAATAAAAATAGACCGCTCATTTGTATCTGGTATTAATAATTCGTCGGCAGATGAGGCAATTATAGACGCCACCTTGCTATTAGCCAAAGCACTCGGCATGTCATGTATTGCGGAAGGCGTTGAACGCCCCCACGAACTCGACTATCTGCAAGGGAGAGATTGTGTTCTCATTCAAGGCTACTTTTTTAGTAAACCCGTTCCAATAGAAACTTTGCCCAACGAAATCCACGTTATAAAATCTAATGGAGCCGTGATATCGCAAGCGTAAAAGGCAATAACCACACACACTTTTTTCTTTGTCGTATGGTGGTAAATGGTGCTGCTACCGGTTTATTGCTAGATCAAAGGGCGAAAGGCTTGCTTAGTATATGTGATACTTAAGGATAATTTAACCGCCATGCAGAAAGAGAAATACAAAAAAGGGCAACCACAGCAAGGCATTAACCCTAAGAGGGGAAGTAAGAAACACCTACGATCATAAAATGGTTATTGAGCAATATTTTGATGAAGCGACCAGTTGGGTCGCTTTTTTATTTGCGTTGCGCTATTGTTGACCGT
>JBELHI010000099.1:0-8217 GCA_042091475.1 Alteromonadaceae bacterium | reverse complement strand
AAATGAAAGTACACATCCTTGTGTAATCTTGTCCTATTTTACCCATATGCTGCGTACGTCCTTGTTGGAAACACATCCAATGCCTCCACAACCAGCATCCTTTCTAAGTCATCTCCATTAACCTTTGCATAGGAGTATACGTCCTTGTATGGTCACTTCCTGTGACATTCGCGTGAGAGATTATCTCCTTATAGTGTTACGTCCATATAGGGCAACATCCTGTTTTTTGTCTCACGGAATATACGACCATGTATACTTAAATCCATGAATCTAATCTACATGAAACAATAAGCCTTGTCGGTATGCTGTTTTATACAAATAATTTGTTTTTTATCTGTTTAGAATGACTGGTTTTTTATCGTTGAATAGACGTTATGAGTAGCTATGTTAGAACATTATTGTTTGGGTAAAAGTCATGTCCTGGCTAGCCTGTGGGAACATATAACAAGTTAATACTGAGTAGCGAGCATGACTGCTCGCGATAGTGAAGATAGTAGACTAGAACAATTTATACGGTGTTGTGGTAACCACGAAATCCGTGGCTATTAACAGACTGAAGAAGCAAATGGTGATGATAGACAGCACAAACATTTTTCTACCCCAAGCTTGCAGATTGTCTTCCGAATATTCCATTACCGCGATGTAGCACCAATAAAGTCCAAGTGCGGCCATCGTAATAGCATAAATCATACCCGTGTAGTTGAACACAGTCAGTAGTAAGGAAGCGACAACAAAGGCAATGGTATAACCCACTATGTGTACACGGGCTACTTCTATACCGTCCTTCAATGGCAGTAGGGGGATGTCTGCTTTTTGATAATCTTTAAATCTGAAAATTGCTATGGCGTAGGTGTGTGGAATTTGCCACAAACAAAATGCTACTAACAAGATAATGGCAGCAGCATCAATTTGGTTCGCTACAGCAACATAGCCAATGACAGGGGGACAGGCGCCAGAGATACTGCCTATGGCCGTTGAGTACACTGTGGTGCGTTTATATAAAATACTATAGAGTCCAACGTAGACTAAAAATCCAAGGGCGCCAAAGGCAAGGGCATAAAGGTTGGTATACAGATACATCACCGCAAAACCTGCAACACCAGTAATGGTGGCAAAGACAATGGCTTGAGTGACAGACAGTCTGCCAGTAACCAATACACGGTCTTTAGTCCGCTGCATTTTACTGTCAATGTCTTTATCAATACAGTTATTAAAAGTACAGCCAGAGGCAATGATCAGTATCACACTCAACATGGTAAAAGCGAACAGGGGCCAATCAATTTGTCCCTGGGCGGCCAGAAAAAAACCTGCGACTGCGGCAATGAGGTTGCCTGCAATAATACCCGGTTTTGTCAGCTGCACGTAATCTTTGATCATAGTAATAAGTTGTCTACAGTATTGATTATTTATTAGAAATGGCCATAAGACCATCGCGTATTGCTCTTGCATTGTACAGCACGGACATTGCCCCACCGTAGGACCAGGTCGCCGCCATTGGACCTACTCTTTGCTGCTTTACCAGTGGCAAGTTACGCCATGCTTGGCTTTGCAAAATTTGCTGAGATTCTACAGGCTCTACATACAAAATGGAACCTTTGACGTCAGATAGCTTGGTAATACTCATTTCCTGTTCACCCCATTTTGTGCGCTTTGTCGAGATCCCTTGAGGAATGCCCAATAACGCCATAGTGTGCGCTAGAATGCTATTGTCGCCATAAACTAAGGCATTGCTATGGGTACTAAAACGAATGACCGTTAGTGGCGGTACATTTTCATTAAAGTGTTGATAAATTTGTGTTTTTATTCGTTCTAATTCAATATTGCGTTGGCCCAGTTTCTGTTCCGCAAATTGGCGCTTTTGAAATAGTTCAGCGATTTGTAAGAAGCGAGTCTCACTCTTGATACCATTGGTGCGATATTTGTCACTAAAACTTTTATAGAACATTACCCGGCTAAAGCGAGATAACGGACGTGCTAGCTTTTTTTGGTCTGTACCTATGATAATCACGTCTGGATTGAGCGCGCGTATTGCTTCGCTGTTGGGCGACCGTCTTAGGCCTATATCCGTAATATCAGCTGGTAGGGAGGGTTGCGCCACAAACTTTTTATAAAAAGCTAGCTCTGGTGCACCAACAGGCAGAATACCGAGCTCTAAAAGCTGTTCAAGTAAGGTCCAATCGGTAACTACAATACGGCTAGGTGGGGTGTCAAATGTATGCTTACCAAATGAGTCTGTGACGACATATTGTGCAAGTACATTAAAAGAGAAAAGGCATAAACAAGTGGACAACCATTGTGTCGCTCGCTTATGCCTTATTATACCAAAAATCATCTGCAGTACGCTGTTAGTAACTGCTTGGCCTAGGCCTTACGGTTAGCTGTCTTGCGGTCTTTAGTCGGGTAGTTTGTTACCAACTCTTTATGCTCAGTACGCAAGCCGAGTAAGCACAACAGACCAACCAACATGATAGCACTGACTAAATATAGTGGAAGGGTGAAGCTACCTGTTGCTGACGCTATTACACCTGATGCGATAGGTGATAATATTTGTGCGATGCAATAGCCCAAGGTTAGCTGAGCCATGATTTGTGATGCTTTCAGTCCGTACAAGATACCTACTGTACTCAATGTCTGAGAAATAACGCCGATGAATGCGAAACCAAACAATGATGCAGCAATTGAGGTTTGCACAAGGCCTGTGCTTGTTGCTAACGTAATGTTAGCCAGTACAGCAAGCGCAAATGACGCCTTGAGCATGTTTAAACGGCCATACACACGAGACAGCCTATCCCAAACAAATGCCGCAATAGTTGCGCTTATGCCAACCAATAACCACATTTTTTCACCAAAACCAATCAGAGGTTGAAGCTCGGTAATGACTGAGGTAAATGTAACGTTAAGGGTGTTGCTGAAACCTGCACAGAAGTACGCTGCTTGCATTAATATCATCCAACGCTTGGATGGCAACTGAGATACTGCCCCAAGATCATCCATACGAGACATTTCAATTTCGTTTTCTTTCGGCATTGGCAGTAGTAATACAGCTGGTACTAGAAGTATGAAACCAACAGCGGCCAATACAACCCACTGTAGACGCCAATGCAATTCATAGACGCCGGTGGCGTGAACTACGAGCGCACTAACAATGATACCTAGACCTATACCAGAAAAGTGGATACCAAGTTCTTGACGATGACCGTTGTGATGTAACCAATTAAGGATCAGACCTGCACCCAACATGAAGCCAGTCGCACTAGCAACACCAGTAAAGAAGCGGCTAGCATACCAGACCACTGGATGAGAGTGGGCTGCCATAATTAGGGTAGCTAAGGCTGCTACAATCAGGCCGTAGCGGTAGAAGAAATCTTTTACGCGTAAATCACTAACCAACCAAACAATGAATAGACCAGTGAGGTAACCCCAATAGTTAATACCGGCTAAAATACCAGCCGCCATATCTGATAAATCCAGTTGCGCCTGCATGTGAGGCAGCATGGGGGTCAAACTGTAACGTGCAATACCCATACTCAAAATTAAGGCACAGATACCTGAAAAGAGGACGGATAGTCGAGTGGCTTTAAACAAAATAATCTCCTGCTAACGATAAATCAGCTATTAAACTCAGTCGCTAACACTTGTCGCAAGCGTGCTCTGAGTTCATTAGGGGTACTGCCGTGGCGCATTGCATCAACCAGCTCCCCATTTTGATTGACAAGGTAATAACGAGAACTATGGCGATAGGCACGGCTCTCATCAGTTTCTTTTAATTCTGTTGGTGCAAAATAAGCACCGTATTCATCAACAACGTTAATTATTTGGTCAGTAGTACCGGCCAAGCCAATAAAGTCCTGACGAAATTTTTTCACGTATTGATTAACAGCGTCAACGTCGTCGTTTTCCACGTCAACGCTAACTAGTAGCACCTGCACTGAATCGACTTCAGTTGGCTGCATGCTATCCAATGTGTCTTGCATCACCTTCATTGAAACAGGGCAAACTTGAGAACAATTTACAAAGCCAAAATAGAGCATCACGACTTTGCCTTTAAAATCGCTGAGTGATACATCACCATTCACGCTTTGCAAAGTAAATTGACCACCAAGCTTACCGTCTGCACCACCCATGTTACGGTCGCGCAAATCATCTGACATCAATAAAAATGCCACTAAACCACACACCAATAATAACCCAACCAAGATCACGCGGATGACGGCAGAATTTGTTGAAGCTTGTGGTTTAGTATTTGTAGTCATCTGTATTAGTGACCCATCAGCATATTGTGATTAAGGTGCGCCATGATCCAAATTGAACCAACAATTAGGATTGCGACGAGAACCACAATGAACACGGCGGACGTGGTGTTCCACATTTGTTCTGATGATGTATTCATGTGTAGGAAGAACACTAGTTGTACTAGTAACTGAGCTACAGCACACACTAGGATAATCGCTACTGCTGGTGTACCTGAAATCAAGTCCAACATAATGATGCCAAAAGGTACAACGGTGAGTGCGATAGATAGTAGTAAACCTACAACATATTCTTTAACGCTACCGTGCGCTGCTCCGCCTGCGTGAGTATCAGAACTCGCCATTACATTACCCCCATCAAATACACAATGCTGAATACGCATATCCAGATAATATCTAGGAAGTGCCAGAATAAACTCAGGCACATCAATCTAACCTTGTTGCCTTCGGTTAAACCCTCTTTGCACATTAATACCACTAGCACTACCATCCACATCATACCTGCGAATACGTGAAGACCGTGAGTACCAATCAGTGCATAGAAAGCAGACCAAGCGCCACTGCTCCATGCAGCCGCACCTTCATGGGTAAAGTGCACAAATTCGTACACTTCCATGATTAAAAAGCCTAAGCCAAGTAGCCAAGTACCAGCAAGCCATGAGAATAAACCTCTCATGTTTTTGTGATTAGCTGCCAGCATTGCCATACCAAAGGTAAAACTACTCAATAACAGTAGGGCAGTTTCTTGTGCTACAAACGGCAGTTCTACCAATTCTTTCATGGTAGGTGCGCCAGCAAAGTTATTGCCTAATACAGCGAACACAGCGAATAACGTTGCGAACAACACGCAATCGCTGAGAATGTAAACCCAAAAACCAAAGACAGTGTCACCACCATAATCATGGTGATGCTCTTCTTCTACATAACCTAAATACTCTTTAGGCGGGGCTGAAAGTTCTGCAGTCATGTTTGCTACCTATATGCTTATTGTCTTGTTTTCATCAACGCTGTCAGCCATCTGGCCGTCTTTCGCTAACGTTACACTGGTGTAACGTTCCTCAGCCAAGGCTAAGTTTGCATAACGTTGATTCTCTATTTCTTCTACTTGCTCAACTGGTACGTAGTAGTCTTTGTTCTTCTCAAATGCATACACAATCCAAGAACCAAACATACCGAGAGTACCAACAATGGCTAGCCACCAAATGTGCCAAATCATTGCAAAGCCCATAATCAATGAGAACCCACTAATCACTATACCTGCCCAAGTGTTTTTTGGCATGTGGATAGGAGAGTAGCTCTCTGGCTTCTTATGCGCTAGGCCATATTTCTTAAGGTCGTAGAAGTGATCACGGTCACGAACCTCTGGCAATTTAGCAAAGTTGTAGAACGGAGGAGGAGACGACGTTGTCCACTCTAATGTTCTGCCATCCCACGGATCACCCGTAAGGTCTCTGTTTTTCTCGGCGTCGCGAATACTGGCAAAGATTTGGTAGAATTGGATAAGGATACCGAACAATACGATCGTAGCTCCTACACCAGCAACTAATAACCAGTTATTCCATACTGGGTTCTCATAGTAGTTAAGACGACGTGTCATACCCATGAAACCAAGTACATATAACGGCATGAATGCCATAAAGAAGCCAACGGTCCAGAAACCACAAGCCCATTTACCCAAGGTTTCGTCTAGTTTGAACCCCGTCGCTTTTGGCCACCAGTAAGCAAGACCAGCAAAGTAGCCAAATAACGCACCGCCAATAATAACGTTGTGGAAGTGTGCTACCACGAACAATGTATTGTGAAGTACAAAGTTTGCTGCTGGAATGGCAAGCATTACACCGGTCATACCACCAATAGTGAAGGTTAAGAAGAACGCAATTGTCCACCACATAGGTGATGAATATTCTACTTGTCCTTTATACATGGTGAATAGCCAGTTAAATAGCTTAACGCCCGTTGGTATCGATATAATCATGGTGGCAATACCAAAGAAGGCATTGACACTGGCCCCTGCACCCATGGTGAAGAAGTGGTGTAACCATACGATAAAAGACAAAATCATGATTACTGCGGTTGCCCAGACCAATGAAGTGTATCCAAACAAACGCTTCCGCGAGAAGGTTGCAGTGACTTCAGAGAAGATACCAAATGCTGGCAATATCAAAATGTATACTTCAGGATGACCCCAAGCCCAAATAAGGTTGACGTACATCATCTGGTTACCACCCATATCTCCTGTGAAGAAGTGGGTACCCAAATAACGATCCAACGTCAGTAAGGTAATAGTTACTGTTAATATTGGGAATGCAGCCACAATAAGAATGTTGGCGCAGAACGATGTCCACGTGAATACTGGCATTTTCATCAATGTCATACCGGGTGCGCGCATTCGTAGTATCGTTACTACAAAGTTAACACCGGTAAGCAGGGTACCAATACCAGATATCTGCAATGCCCAGAGCCAGTAATCAACACCTACCCAGGGACTGTATTCCAGGCCTGAGAGCGGCGGATAAGCCAACCAACCGGTGGCGGCAAATTCACCAACAAATAGTGACATGTTAATAAGGACAGCACCAACCACGAACAGCCAGAAACTCAAAGAGTTAAGGAACGGGAAGGCGACGTCTCGCGCACCAATTTGCAGCGGTACAACGATATTCATTAACCCCACGATAAATGGCATCGCAACGAAAAATATCATGATAACGCCGTGGGCTGTGAATACTTGGTCGTAGTGTTCTGGCGGTAGATAACCTACGCCAGACTCGCTAGCAACAGCCATTGCTTGCTGAGAACGCATGAGTAGTGCGTCAGAAAATCCGCGGATCATCATTACTAATGCCGCGATGATGTACATAACACCTATCTTCTTGTGGTCAACCGAAGTGAACCATTCTTTCCATAGGTATTTCCACTTACCGAAATAAGTGGTCGCTCCTAACACACCTAATCCAGCAATTAAAACAGCCGAAAAGGTAGTGACTAGAACTGGATCTAGATAAGGAACGGAGTCGAATGTTAATTTCCCAAATATTACATGGGGTTCTGTGACTACAGTATGATTACCGGCCATTTAGTGCTCCCGCATACTTTTCAATAATTTCGCTAAATAACAAAGGGTTTACAGACGAGTAAAACATAGGCTTAACATCTCTAGTTTTAACTTGTAGTGTCGCTAGTTGCTTTTCATCTAAAGGATTGCTAGAGCCCTTCACTTTATCAACCCAGGCTAAGAACGTTTCGTCATCTGACGCATGAGCTTCAAACTTCATGCCTGAGAATCCAAAACCACTATAGTTCGATGAAAATCCTTTGTAGGTACCTGGCTCAGTGGCCATCAGGTTAACCCTGTTTTCCATTCCTGACATGGCATATATTTGTGAGCCAAGGTTAGGAATAAAAAACGAATTCATTACAGTGTCAGACGTTACCAAAAACTCTATAGGGGTATCGACTGGAATCGCTAATTCGTTAACGGTTGCTATCTCGTATTCAGGATAAATAAATAACCACTTCCAATCCATCGCAACAACTTGAACCACTAGCGGTTTGTTGTCCGACTCTATGGGTTTGCGCGGGTCGAGCGAGTGACTAGTCACGTACGTGTAATAACTCAGAATGACTATGATAACAACAGGAATCGCCCAAACGAAAAATTCGATTTTGTTCGAATGTTCCCATTCCGGCTTGTATTCATGATTTGTGTTGCCTTTACGGTAACGACGAGGGAACCAGACCCCCATGATTGTTGTTGGGATAACAATAATCAGCATGATCAACGTGGTCATGATGATTAAATCCATTTGGGTTTCTGCAATTGGTCCCTTAGGATCAAATAGCTTGAATTCACAAGCACTCAAAAGCCCCGCAGTGATGATTAAAATGGTACTTTTGATTAAATTAACCATGTGTCATTAATACCTCTTGTTTACTAAACGCAAGTTGTTGTTACTAGCCTCGGCGC
>JBELHI010000098.1:0-8307 GCA_042091475.1 Alteromonadaceae bacterium | reverse complement strand
AGCCACAGGGGACTCGGGCTCAGCAAGTTCATGCTAAAACACATTGTCAACCACCGAGAATTACAGGGGCTAAGGCGTATGTTGTTGGCAACTGCGGATGCTCATGGATTATACCAACAGTTTGGCTTCAAATCATTAGAACGGCCAGAACTCCTGATGCAGATAACTAATTCAAACGTTTATAAAACGCTCCATGGAGGTGAGACAGTATCTTAGTAACTAGTTAAGCCAATATTTGGTATCCACCAATCGTGATGATGACTTTACCAGTTATCTTTAAGGTGTAAAAATAAAGATCATGGGCTTTCATATCTATCCACCATAAATCAGAACAAATTAAACCAATTTCTCCTGCAACTTAATTCAAATAGGCTTGTAATCTCTTGATGATAACGTAAACTACGGAGCGAGTTTTTATCAGTAATAACGACCTCAATTTATAATGAAAGTTGAGGTAAGATGCGCGATCAGGAGCATGACATGTCAAAAAGCCGTCCAAGAAATCTGGATTTAACAACGATAAAGTTACCCATAATGGGAGTTGCCTCAATTTTACACCGCGTAAGCGCCATTGTTGTGTGGATGTCTTTAGCGTACTTTCTCCCAATGCTTTACATTTCATTAGCGTCAGCTGAAGGCTTTGCGCAAGTACAAACCATGTTAACGAGCAATGTTATCGCTCAGTTTTTCACTTGGGGTTTCTTAACTGCACTGGGTTACTACACTATGGGCGGTATTAAACACATTATTCAAGAATTTGGTTATTGTGAAACCTTGGACGGTGGTCGTGTTATTTCCCAAGTAGCCATTGCGCTGGGTGTATTAATAAGCATATTGTTTGCAATCTGGATTTGGAGCTAATCACAATGATGAAACGTAATGGTGTTTACGAATGGATTTTTCAACGTGTCAGTAGTGTTCTGATATTTGCTTTTGCTGCATTTTACATCGCAACTGTGATGTTTATGGAGCAGTTAAACTACGATAATTGGGTGGCTTTACACTCAGCCCTTTGGTTTAAATTTTATGCAACCGCAACGTTAGTTATTGTAATGCTTAATGCAATTCTTGCTGGCTGGCAGATTGGTACTGACTACACACAAAAAGTACCAGTCGCAGGTTTTGCCACTTTATTCCACGGTTTCTACATGGGTGTAACCTTGGTATTTTTGGCCGCTGGGATATACATTATTTGGTTAATGTAAGTTCTCTATAGGGGATGCGTTCGCATCCCCTGTAAATCTGTATTTTGTTCCTCTCTGCTTTGACACCTCTTGTGGTTTTACCATCCCATAGCCCTGTATTCCATGCTGTTAGTTCGTCCGTTAACCCATAATTTGACTAAGGCTTATGACCTCAATGTTAGCCTACACAAAGAGCGCTATCAGGTGCAGTGCTATATAGGTGACAACATGTCTCTGCTTAAGACTATTAGCAAAGACACCTGTCACAACGCTGATTTCCAAATTAAATAATACACGTTTGATACCCAAGTACTTTGTGCAACATTCTATTTAACAAGATGGCTACCTTGTACTGCAGTTAATTTTTCGGCGGTATAAATTGGCTGATGACACGGATAAAATCGGCCCGCTCAATGGGTTTAGCTAAGCATGCTGAAAAGCCGTCCTGTAAATACGTGTGGACATCATGTGAAAGAACATTTGCAGTGAGAGCAACGATAGGTATTTCTACATTTTCATCTCTCAATCTTTTAAGAGCACCACGCCCTGACAGTACCGGCATTTGAATATCCATAAGGATGAGGTCAAATTGCTCTGATAACACCGCATCGACAGCCTGTTGGCCATCATATACTGCTGATACCGTGAGTCCCATTCGCGATAACAAATTGCTGATCAATAAACTGTTACTTGTATTGTCTTCAGCTAACAATACCCTGCCGGTTAAAGCGGTTGGTAATGTCTCGGGCTGCTGTTCATTACTTCTGGCTACACGCCTAAATTCCGCTTCATTTTGTACTGGAAGTGCAAAAGTTGACCCCGTGGGTATGGAAAACGAAAACTGACTGCCAATGCCCAGTTCGCTTTTGAGATTCAAGCTTCCATCCATTAATTCCACTAATTTTTTTGAGATTGCCAAGCCAAGTCCAGTACCCTCGGGTAAACGTGTGGTTTTATTGTCTACCTGTTGAAAGGGCTCAAAGATATCGGCTAGGTTATCTGGTGATATGCCAATTCCGCTATCGCTAACTTCAAATACGATGTGATTTTTATCCTGACTTACATGCAATTTGACATCACCGCTTTGAGTGAATTTAAACGCGTTAGATAACAAGTTAAGTAATACCTGTTTTAATCGCACATGATCCCCAGTCACTAAATTGGCAATAGGGTAGGCAATATCACTGTGAAATTCATTTGAGGTTTCCCGGCTGCGATTGGCTCCATAACTAAGTACATCGTTGAGTAATGGTATGAGATTAAATGGCTTTTTTTCAACTTGCAATTGACTGGCTTCAATTTTTGAGAGATCGAGAATATCATTTATTAGCATTAGCAAATGCTGCCCACTTTTAGCAATAATATGATTGGTTTTATGATATTCCTCTGGCTTTATTTCACCGGCAAGCATACTTTCAGCGTATCCAATAACCGTCGTCAGTGGCGTTCTTATTTCATGACTCATTGAAGCCAAGAATACTGATTTTGCATTATTTGCCTTTTCAGATTGTTGCTGCGCTATTTCTAATTGCCTTGTTCTTTGTTTCACCTTGTTGGTAAGTTCTGCATTAGTTTGTTGTTGTAATTCGTCATACCTTGAAAGTTGTTTGCCCATCACATTGATTTGTTTTGCCAAATAACTAAATTCATCATTTCCCGCAGTGTTTAACGTGGCAGAGAAGTTTCTTTCAGCAAAATGTTTAGCTGATGTCACGATGGCGCGAATTCGGCGACGGAAATACACAATGAACAACAGTGCCAGCATAATAGCAACCAAGGTAGCGGTTATTGACCAAGACGTCGCTTGAACAATGGTTTTATCAATATTTGTTGAAAACCGTTCCGCCAGTTGTTGTTTAATTGAAACAACTTCATCTTTACCCAAGACAAAAACGGCGTAATAATTAACAGGCTTTATGCCACCGTCAAGCCACACATTGACTTGTGCAATTTTATTACCACTGAAGTAAAACGGCTGCTCGCCCAGTTGTAGCTCATGAAAAAAAGACTCATCATTAATATCAATATTACTGAGCGAAGCGTACTGACTGTCTGATATCTTGTATTGTCTTAATCTCACACCCGTTGAATCAACAAAGTCATCACTGGTTAAGCCTAATTGTTGAGCTTGTTGCTCATTTGGGCCAATCAAATCTCCGCGGCTTGAAACGATGGTGGCAAATCCTCGTTGTTCCACTTTTTCATGTCGCACTAAACCAAACAATTGGGAAACATTAACATCCGTAGCAACCGCACCAAAATTCTGTTGAGATTGCCAAAGGGGGTGGAATAGGGTGATAAGGTCGCCTTTTCCCCCTGCGTCCTGATAAATGGGGGTTAGGGTGATTTGTTCCGTAGGCAATTCCGTTTTTTGCCACGTATTCCAACCTTCAATAATCCCCGGAAAGAAATAATCCCAGAAGTTGTGTTTACTGTGTTCTGGATAAAGTGATGAAAATATTTTGGGAATGTTTGCAGCGGGTGCAGCAAAAATTAGGGGGATATGTTTCGGACCAATAACGTAGGACCAAGCCTTCTCAACTCCGCTGTGACGTACGCTCGCTATGAAAGGGTTCAACTCTTGATACTTATGTACCAAGTTATGAGTGTCGACAAGAGGCTCACCAGTTGGTTGCAGTAAATACGGCCACAACGCAAACACAGTATCATGGGTTTTATCTATTAAATAAGCCCCGCCATCGGTTTGACTAAATGTGCCTGCTTGTAATTCTTTTGTTATATTTTGATTATCAATTTGATATTGAACACGATTAGCCAGTAACCTCGTTTCATTACTGACTGCTTGTAACTTCTCACTTATCGTGCTCGCGAGTTCTAAACTGCGTGCCTGTAATTGACTTTGATAGAGGGCTTCAAGGCTAACCTGTGTTTCTTGAGAGAGATAGGTTGCGGTTGATTGTTGTATTCTGTTGAACAAAAACACAGAAACTATGAAGATCACCAACGCAGGTAGAGAGGCTAATCCTAATAACCTTATTGCAAGTCTATTTCCCACGGTACTAAATCCTGTTATACCTTTTACATTAATGTTACATAATAAATATTTTATTACAAAGATTATCAATCCACATTTTACAATAAAGGCAAGAGGCGCGACTGGAGCAGCCCGTGATTATTGTGATAACGTATACTAAACAACAAGTAGGCCTAATGTTCTCAGTCGATAATTATTCTGTTATCACAGAGCGTAGCCGCGTACCATCTCCTAACAATCCTACCATGCACTCTTTTGCTGGCTTTAAGCAGTTATCAACAATCTTCTGCATGGTTGCTTTATCCCAACCATTCATCCAATCCGCATGAGCGCATAATCCGCCAGGGTTTGTTTCGCAAGAAAATCGCCAAGTGTCCGGTGAGCCAGTTTCCTCGGTGACATAAATGGCGAAATTGTAGGATATTTCAGGTATCGCGATAGGGTGTGTAGATGGACATGAACCCGTCCCTGTAATGGGCGGTGTTGCTTCGCTGGGATAAGCCATATGACTTTGGTCAGACGCATATAAACGTTCACCGTCCCAACATTGGGGGAATACTATTCTAATCTCCACAATATCATTGACTTCACAGTAGGGTAAGTAAGCCACATGGTCTAGGGGATCCCCGGGCTCAAACCATTGTTGTTCTGATTGCCAACTGTTACAGCGATATTTTATTACTTGGGTACTTTGAGATGAACTGGCATGGGCATGGCCGGCAACCATGCCTAGACCTTCGGGTAATGTTTGTATGGATTGCGCCGGTAGGTGGTAGCCCGTTTTGTAGTAAAATAGGGGCTCCACGTAAGTAATTCTCTCATTGTATTGATCATACAAGGCAGGAACCCAATAGGCAGAACGATTAAGTGTACCGCCATCACAGGTGGTTGAAGAAGCTTCTAATAGGCTCTGCTGAGTTGTCATAGCATTAATAGTGGTGTTACCAAAAAATACATGCTCATGGGAAGCAGACACCTGATTGGGATAGACCAGTGGATCATCAAAGTTGATATGGGACTCTAGACAGTTTGTTCTAAATGCACCACTGCCATCTTCACGCTCTCCAACTTCTTCACTGGATAACACAAGACGAGAATCACCCCCGATTGTAACTTCGTTATTATTTTCATTCTCGCCAGAGTTACTGTTATTGGCATCAGATTGAGTGGTGCTGCCTGTATCTTCAATAACGCCAGTATTATCATTCGAGGCCGTATCAGTTAGGGCATTACTTGAGCTTCCACCGCAACCCAGCACAAATATAAAGGTTAAAAAGGATAAAATAAATTGTACTTTTGATTTGAGGAACCACATATTGGAGCCGCTAATACCATTATAATATTTGTGACCAAAGCGCGGTGTTCTGGGTAATAAGTTTGCATTCAGCATTGACCACTCCGTATGATAATGATACTGGAAAAGTATCTTACGCTATTATTAGTTATTAAATTGTACACTAATATTCAGCGCTTAAAATTTATCCAAAAGTCGTAGTAGATTTCAACCAAAGATCTTGCATAGACAATACTCTAAAAGTGAACTGATGATGATATATTACCCCTATCACCTTAGAATAGATCCCCCTCCAATTTACAGAGTGTTGTGACGTCACTTTCACCTTTATCAATGTTGAATAACTGACGTATAGGCCATCAACAAAATAAAATAAGACAAAGTCAGTGCGCTTATATGGTAATTGCGTGATGTTAAGGAAAATAGCTTGTATTTGTTTAGATTACATTGTGTAAAAACCTGTGAAAGTGAGGAGGAAGGACAGGATCTAGATATTATGATCTGTCCTATTTAACAGACTATTATTAGTGCTCTTTACTTCCTGGATTGCCTAATAAAGCTACCATGGCCACTGCAACGCCATGAGCACTTGCTGGATTTTGCCCAGTAACAAGGTTTTCATCTACCACGATATGCTCACCCCAGGGTTGGCCTTTAATAAAGCGGTATGAACTGCGAGTGAGATGTTCTTCTAATAGAAATGGGATTTTACTGATAGTGCCAAAGTCAACTTCTTCTTCCCGTGTGAAGCCCGTGACTTGCTTATTTGCCAGAAGGCTTGCACCACTATCTAGTGTTATAGGCAGTAGCGCCGCAGGGCCATGACAAACTGCACCAATGACGCCCCCCTGTTGGTAATGCGTCGCAGCGATATCTGCAAATAACTTATCATTTGCCAAATCATTCAATAGACCAAATCCACCGGGATAAAATATAGCGTCGTATTCCGTGATATTGATGTCTGAAACTGCAATGGTATCAGCTATCTGCGTTTGTATTCCGACATCAACTAATATTTTGGTATTGGTATCATCGCCCGCGGTATCCGTGCCGTAAATTGGCACATTGCCGCCCTCGATAGACGCCAAAGTAAAATCAAAACCCTGATCAATAAAAACATTTAATGCATGGGTAAGCTCAGGGGCATAAGTTCCATTAGCCTCGGTGCTGTCGCCCAAGGTGGCATGATTGGTCATGGGTATGAGTATTTTTTTCATATTAAACTCCGTGGTGTTAAAAACAATGATGATGGAAATAATGAGTCATTGCTGTGGATTTATGATTGACTTTAACGCTTCAAAATACGCGACATCAAACTCGTCAAATGATTGCTGTTTGGTTACGGATATTTTAAATCTTTAGTTCATCCATGTATTTATTTTGTATAACAATATCGGTTGTGGGGTAACCGACAAATGCTGAATAGAATGAATATCTTTGCGAAACACTGACAATGCAATGTGCATCTACTAAATATTTTGCAAAAACACAGCCTTATGTAAATAAAATGTTTGCATTTCGTAAAGAATTGAGAGAGATTAACTGTGTATTATTTATTAAATTCACTTTTTGCATACAAAAAACAACGACAGAGTAAGGACACGTAATGAAAAACCGTTTTACTAAATCTATTATCGCCGCTGCAGTCGTCACTTGCTTCTCAGCCCAATCAGAAATTGTTATTTCTGAATTTGTTATTGGTTCTGATAGCAAAATGAGTGCTGTTGAGTTATTCAATTCTGGCAATGATGCTATTGACCTCAAAGCTGGCGGGTACGCGTTAGATCGCTTTGTTAATAATGGTGATGGTGCGACACGTTTCTTCAAGGGCAATGGCAAGGCTGCCAATGTGCAATTGAGTTTTGCCAACGCAACACAAGCTCAGCAGAACAACAGTGATGAAGCGTACGTCCTTCAACCTGGCGAGACGCTTATTGTAGCGACAGGCGTGGGTAGTTTAACAGACCTACCAAATCAATTGGGTGATGAAACTGTCGTTGGAAAAAACAATAAAAACAAAGATATGATTCAGTGGAAAGACCGAGCGTCCAATCAATTCACTTGGTTATTCTCTGGTAATTTACAAATAAATCCCAATCAGGAAATCCGTTTATTTAAAAATTATGACGCAAGTGACTTAGATAACATCACGGGTGACCTAGTTGACGTAGTGGGTAACATTGCGGACCCAGAGTGGGCAAAGAAAGAGAGTTTAGTTGCCCCATTTAACCTGGCTGACCAAATTGAGAACCCTGATGTTCCCGGTGAAATGATTGATAATCCTGACCTAGGCAAGCTGACCTTCAGAAGAAATACCGATTCACTGACACCGTCGACGTCGTTTGACGTTTCAGACTGGTCAATTCACGCGAAAGACACACGCGATGATCTAGGTAAGGTATCTATGGGTGATGAGCCAGATGCAGATGAGCCTGACAATGTGTTAGAAGAGCCTGTTGTTCTTGCGACGCCAGCCTTCACAGTTAAAGGTGTTGTTGAAGGCGTTATTGATACAGCGGATGTTCCAGCAGATGGTATTACGGTAGAAGTATCTGTTGATGAAAGTGCAAACGCAGGCGCAATGGTTGAAGTTGTTGTCGTGGGCGGCGGTACATACAGTAAAGAATTAACAGCCGACTGGGACGGTGGACTAATCAATATTGTCTTACCTGCGTCATTGTTTGTCGTCGCTGGAGAGCAAACCGATATTGAGGTGTCTATTACAGCTCAAGTAAAAGCAGCCCTAGACAGCGGTAATACCGATAGTGCTGTGTCTGATGCGGTAACATTTACTGTATTAGCGGAAGAAGAAGTTGAAGAAGAAGTTGAAGAAG
>JBELHI010000097.1:0-8400 GCA_042091475.1 Alteromonadaceae bacterium | reverse complement strand
GAGTAATAATGGCATTAGTACTGTCGGCGCTGATAACCGTGTCGCTATTCTATGTAATGCAGGCATTGATTAAGAGTGACGGTGGTCAGTTAGAAGAGCCTGCAGCTGGAAGCATCTTGGATTTTGTGCGCGTGAAGCAGGAAGAAGTGGTTGAGCAAAAGGATAGAAAGCCTAAGAAGCCCCCCAAGCCTAAAGAGCCACCGCCACCGATGAATCAGCCTCAACTGGATAACTCATCTGCCGATTCAGAGGGTTTCGCGATGGATTTTTCAGCAGATATCAGTGCAGATGTTGCCCTAGGCGATGGCTTAGCCTTGGAGTCTGGTGATGGTGAGTACTTACCAATTGTGAAGGTTGCCCCCTCCTATCCAAGAAGAGCCCAGTCTCGCGGTATTGAAGGCTATGTTATCGTTGAGTTTACTGTGACTAAACTGGGTACAGTACAAGATCCTGTCGTGGTTAGGGCCGAACCTGAAGGGCTATTCGATCGTGCGGCAATCGACGCGGTGCTCAAGTTTAAGTACAAACCGCGGGTTATCAATGGTGAGCCGGCTGCAGTATCAGGCGTGCAAAACCGTATCACTTTTGAGTTAGATGGTTAACGGGAGCTGACAATGAAACTTTTTACATTACCTTTTGTGCTAGCAGTAACGTTTGTCATCTCGGGAACGTTAATTCCGGTTGAAACTGCCCACGGCTGGCAACAAGAGACAAAAGCGGAGAAAAAAACACGTAGAACACCCGCATTGCGCTCTCGCGTTTACGATCAGCTCTCGCGTGCGCAATCCCTAGCAGACCAAAATAACACGGAAGAGGCGTTTGCTACGCTTGATAGAGTTAAACAGCGCATATCTTCCATGAATAGCTATGAAATCGCCATGATGTATAATTTCTATGCATTCATTCATTACAATCAGGAAGATTTTGGTAAAGCTATCGAAGCGTTTGAGAACGTGGTAAGCCAACAGCCAATTCCTGAATCATTTGAAATGAGTACATTGTTTAGTTTGGCTCAGCTCTACATGATGAAACAAGACTACGACAAAGTGGTTGAGAAACTTCAGCGTTGGGAAGTGGTTAATCGCGGCAAAATTCCGGCTAAAAATTACGTCCTAAAAGCACAAGCTATGTACCAGAAAAAAGACTATACAGCGTCTTTAGGGTACATTACACAGGCTATTGATTTAGTTGAAGCAGACCCTGATTTTGGCCCTGTTGCACAAGAGGGCTGGTATATCTTACAGCGCGCCATTTACTTTGAGCTAAAACAGCCTGAAAAAGTTAAAGACGTGCTACTAAACAAGCTGGTAAAGCATTACAGCAAGGGTAAGTATTGGATCCAGCTGGGTGGCATGTACGGTGAGTTAGAAAATGAAGCTAAGCAATTTGCTGTACTTGAGATGGCTTATCAACAGGGGTTTATCAGTAAAGGCTCTGACATGTTTAACTTGGCACAGTTGTACTACTATCACGGTGCGCCCTATAAAGCAGCCAAGATGATGGAGACTGCTTTTGCTAATGGTGAACTCGATAAAAACCTGCGTAACATGCGCTTTGTAGCGAATTGCTGGACAGCATCCAAAGACAGTGACAAAGCCGTGCCAGCATTAATTGATGCGGCAGGGCTATCTGAAAACGGTAATTTGTATTCCCAGCTGTCACAACTTTATCTGAACATGGATAAGTGGGACGAGGCTATTAGCGCTGCAGACAAAGCACTGGATAAGGGTGATTTACGTCAGCCTGGAACAGTGCATCTGGTAAAAGGCATGTCACTATTCAACCAAAAGCGTTTCAATGACGCTCTGAATGAGCTAGCTAAAGCTGAAAAGCACGCGGGCACAAAAACCATGGCACAGCAGTGGCAGCGCTACGTAACGTCTGAAAAACAGGTGTCAGAAGCTGTGATGTAACCGTCACGTTTTTGCTTTGATATCAGAAATACATTAAAAAGCCTCACGTTTGTGAGGCTTTTTTGTTATTGACAAAAATAGTGTTATTTCCTTCAACCAAAACACAATCGCGAACTCTATTTAATACGTGAGTATTTTGGGCCCTTACGATTAACGCCGCCACTAGCTTGGCAGTCATATTCTCAAGATAAAGGTGTTACTGCGATTCTTTACTGGTACATTTGCATCAGCCAATTGAAATCACAGCGAAACTCAGACGTTTGGGTAAATCATCGTTTTATAGCATGTCATCTTTCGCCTTCGAGATGATAATCTAGGGATAATCATGAAACACTTTGTCATTTTGTATTTAATAACTTCATTTTCAGCATTTAGTAGCTCAGCGCTAATAGAGCTTAATATTGAGCAAGCAGACCAGTTATTAGTAAAGCAAGGCTGGAAACCGTTGCCCCTTCAATGTGAATATGAAGATATAGATTATTATTGGTTTGCTAACGATGCGCCTGAGGTTCATAAGGCTGGAATTAAGAGCGTTCATAGCTGCTCAGGTACGGGGCAGAATTATTGCAGTTTTTATTATCAGAAATCTCTGATTCAAAAACAGAAAAGCCTTAAACAGTGCTTGAAAGTCGTCACAGAAGGTGAATTTGGGTTCAAAGGACTAGAATCATTAATTGTAAAAAGTGTATTTAAAGACTGTCCTGAAGAGTGTTAGATCTAATCAGAAATCATTGTTCAAACGACAGCAAATGTCGCGTTTGAGCCGATAAAACTTATCATTTACCATGGGGCTCTAATGAGCGATTTTCGGACGATTAAGGCCAACTAGTCCTACAGCCACATATAAAGAATGGTTAGGTTATTGTTTTACTTTACTATTTGGTGAGTGGCCTAATTTAAGCGAGCGTTACAGCTCGCTTTTTTATGTCTGAGGTTTGTGTTTTAATCATGAAAAGGTTAATGGATGTCTATGTAATTTATCCCTCATAATAAAGATGTTGCGAGGGGCCGTTGAAATCACAGCACAAAGCGGACCTTCGACTTATCCAAACAAAACTGCCTGTGAGGCTAGATATCATACCTGTGACATCAAATTCTCATTTTAAGAGGGTATTTGGCAGAGAATCTCAAAGTAACTGACAATTGCCACATCACCTTTCTCAGAGTATAGCTGTTAACTTACCCACGCTTATTAGCGCTAATTTTTCTGTAGAAATTGGAACGTTGAAAGAGGGGCTTTATAATTCGAAATAATATCCATGGCATTACTGCGAGACACAATGCCACGAATATATTTGATGTTGATGTTTATCAATTTGAAGCCGGAAAATAGAATTGGCACCGCTCAATTTTGTAGTGCATAAATAATGTTACAGAAGACAGACGTTACGCCTAGCATAACGTCAATCCGGTAGCACTCTTTAAAACGCATTAAGTAATGGTTTTACTGTTACGGAGTCCTCATGGTCAATAAAAACTATATATTTATTATTTTCTATTTTATTTTCTGTTTTGTGGTTGTATTTGAAATAATAGCCGTATATGTTGGTTAAGTTTTAAACACTATCGCATTTCAAGCATTTTTTGGGTAAAACAAAAAATCATTAAAAGAGTATGGATAACTCGCACTCTCCAGTTGTTACTCCTTGATACGACTACAATAAAATACAACTTTTAATAAGTGATAAGGATAATCATGTTATTTAATTCAATGAAGCGCTTGCGCTATGTTTTGGCCTGCACGCCATTTTTTATTTTCGGGAACGTATTGGCAGCGCCAACAGAGATAAGGGTAAGCGTTGCAGCTAATGAAATGTCAGTAGACTCTGGGGTCGTTCTCACTGCTGATGAAGTCGCACTGATTACTGCCACGGGAATGTGGAGACGTTGCAGTCTCAGCGATACGGAGTGTCTTTCTGATGCTGATGGAACTACATTTAGTGTAAATGGAAGGGCTCTTCTCAATACAGCTAAAAGGGGAGCTTTAATAGGAAGCTTCGATAACTTAACGAGTTTTGTTGCGATTGGTAAAGGACCAACACTGATTGAAGGTGTTGGTCAGTTGAGGATGTTAAGTAATCGCTTTAGGAGGCTTGGACCGGATTGGTTGAAACGTCATAAATCAGGCAGTGTCAATGTTACCATCACAGTCTTTAACAAATTTGAAGACACAGACGATGATGGTGTTCTGGATATTGATGAGTTGAATCTTGGTACGGACTATTTTGTTGCGGACACGGATGGAGATGGCTTTTCTGATGGTGAAGAAGTGACTGCCAACACGGATCCGTTAGACAATATGAGTAAGCCCTACGAGGTTGGACAATGTATGTCAGTGGCAAATAATGCCCGCTTGGATGACCGCGCACAGCTTTCTGTAACTACCTGGGATGTCGGGGGACAGTTAATGTTAAGCAATGATTCACGTGTATCAGCAATGGTTGAGGTAGGAAAGAAAGTCGTTATGCGTGATCGCAGCGCGGTTCAAGGTGATGTAACCGTAAACGGTGAAGCGCTTATGTTCAACGGGGCAACGGTATCCGGTTTGCTGAATTTATTCACTGTAACTGACAATGTGATCGTGAATGTAGCGGCCAAAACAACCATTAACGGTAACAATGTGTCTATTAATCATGGTGGTCAGAAAGTTCTTGCGCCAGGTAATTACGACACAGTAACGGTTAATGATCGTGCCACCTTAAGATTGAGCTCGGGCAGTTACATCTTCAATCGTTTGGTGCTTTCTAATGATGCAAGGTTAGTTTATGGCGGAGACGTTAAACTCACGGTAAATACACAAGTGACTTTACGCGATCGTGCACGTGTTCATCCTGCTGATGCACAAGCGAGCTTTAGCTTATATAGCCATCAAACTAAAGCGCTAGTGTTGGGTAATAGTGTCAACTTCACTGGTCAGGTCCATTTACCTGGCGCTCAACTCAGACTTGGCCATCGCAATACCTTCAATGGCTGTGTCAACGCCAAAGGTTTACGAATAGGGCATGACTCAGTATTTACTGAGGGAACTTTTATTCCCCTGAAAAATTAATCATGCAATTAATCATGGACACCCACATGTAATAAATAGTTAGGTTATTGTTTTACTTTACTATTTGGTGAATACCTTAATTTAAGCGAGCGTAACAGCTCGCTTTTTTATGTCTGAGGTTTGTGTTTTAGTCATGAAAAGGTTAATGGATGTCTATGTAATTTATCCCTAAGTATCGCAGGCTTAAACCAAAAAGTGATCAGAGTTTTCACACAGTCTGGGCACAAAGCGGACCTACAGTTTACTCATTGCGCCTGGATTTATAATTACTTCCTTCGCAATATTTACCTCTATTCATACGGTATGTCAGAAAAATACGCGGACCGTAGCTCTCAGCAACTTGCGTTGTGAAACGTCTTGTAGATGAATCAAACGAGCAGAGAGGTGGCTAACTATCTTATACCCAAAAAGCGCAACACATTGACGTATGCCTTCAGCCAATCTTATGGCGTATGCAAAGCTGTGACAGACTCTGGTAGAAGGTATCTGTTGATATTGGCTTGGCAATGTGACCATCAAAACCGGCGTCTAAATAGGCCTCTACCTGATGTTTCATTGAATTGGCGGTTAACGCAATGATGGGGTTATTGAAAGCTTGTTTCCGTAACTCAGTTAACGCGCTGATACCGTCAAGTTTGGGCATTTGAATATCTAACATAATGATATCAATGTCTTTGCGAGCTACGATTTCAAGGGCTTGAGCGCCGTCTTCAGCTAAATGCACGGTTGCGTTGGTTTTTTTCAGTAGTAATACCAGTAATTCTCGATTAGACGCAACATCATCTGCGATAAGGATGTTGATGCCGGTCATGTTTTTGGGTTTGATGAATCCCGCAGACTTTAATGGGTGACTGATGCCCGTGTTTTTTTTTCTTGTCTCGTCTTTGATGGCGTTATCAAAAGGCAAGGTTAAATAAAAGCTCGAACCTTTTCCAAGTGTGGTATTACATGTCAGTTCTCCACGTAAACCCAATGCCAGTTGATGGGATATGTACATACCTAATCCAGCACCACCGTAGCGCCTGGACACTGAATTATCACCTTGCTCAAAGGGCGTAAATAGACGTGTGAGCTGTTCCTGATCCATACCCATGCCGGTATCAGATATACAAATACAAACCGTATCACCTTCTCTGCTGACATCAATATTGATTTCGCCCAATTCTGTGAATTTAATAGCATTACTGATAATGTTGATTAATATCTGTTTCAATCTGACCAAATCGGTTGTAATACTATGGGGTAGGGATTGATGAAACTCGACATTAAGTGCAAGGTGTTTGTCTTTCACTTGTGGAGCGAACGATTGAATTAAGGCATTTATTACGTCACAAATATTCACTTGAGTAAAACTGTAGGTTAACTTTTTTGCCTCTATCTTGGTCATGTCGAGTAAATCATCAACAATGGAGAGTAGGTGATGACTACTTGAATTTATCACTCGGGCATAGTCATTGTTTTGATTTGAATTGTTGTTATCACTCACCATGAGATCAGAAAACCCGATGATAGACGTCATGGGGGTGCGTATTTCATGACCAATATTAGCAAGAAACTGGCGCTTACTTTCATTCGCAGACAACAGGTCTTTATTCACCTGCTGAAGTTCCGCCGTTCTTTCTTGTACTTTATTTTCTAAGGTGTAATTTAGTGCCTGATTTTCTTGATCCAGTAAACGCACACGATAGGAAATGGCAAAGGCCAGTAATAGCCCGTCCAGTAAACCTCCTAACAAGGCCAGCAATAATTTATCTGGAAAGAAATCAGGCGTGAGCCCGAGATTAGAGGGCAAAATAATACAGCCGGGTATTAGTAAAAAGAGAAACGCAATGACAAAATAACGTGCGGGCTGAAAACCTTGTCTCTTGCGTATTATTCCGGCAGACAGAGCAACCCCTATCCACACGGCTAAAAAAATTGACCCAATGGCATTAGCATAAGATGGGTAAAATACCGTAATCCCACCCATCAAGAGGCTCGCTGTCCCTATGATATTTAGATACTTTGCGTGGTTTGGCGCTGTTTGCTCTAGCTCCAAAAATATGACACAAAACTTGCCACTGAAAAACGGTATGAGGAAAAATGGCACATATATCAAGTGTAAATAATAGAAGTTGAACAGATCGGCAAAGACTTGTAGAAGCCCCCCCAACGCGAACACGTAACTGATAATAAAAAGGGCATAGTAAAGCAGCTCTGATTGACGGGTACCAAAGTATAAAAACAAATTATATAAAGACAGACACAGCAAAGCCCCGAGCGCTACCATGATGACGGTTAGGCGCATGAATTCATAACGTGGATAACGATCTGCGGGGGTAATTGTCAACGAGGGTATAGAACTGAACTGGCTGGATTGAATCTTTATAGCCAATGTCACTCCGCTACCTGCAGGGATGGTAATGCTGCGAGCGTAAGTTAAGAAAAATTCATCCTGGCTGTAATAGCCAGATGTGAGATGCTGAAGACTGTCAGCGTGATACACGTAATAATCAATCTGCTCTATTAAACCATTACCTAAATCAATTACCCAGTTATCGTTGGTGGTATCGTTGTTTAAGCTAATAAGGTACCAATAGACGCCACCTGTTAAAGAAAGTCTTTGAGCAGGTTTTAACCCTTGCAGCCATGGAATTAACGCTGCTTTTTGTTCAGGAACCGGTATTCCGTTGTCTGAAAAAACCAACACTCTATCAGCCATGTTGGCTTCGCTTTGTGCCGATAGTGAGAGCTGAGGGATCTCAATGCCTTTTGCCTGTGCACCGTCCAGCACCATCATGGCTACAAACAGAAATATTACACAACGGTATTTTCTCAATAGAGATGCCATATTTATTCCAAGTGCAAACATTTAATGGGTTGGCAGACATAAAATAAATATGTCTATCCACCTCACAAATTGAACAAATGATTTAAATCTATTTGTACTTTTGCGTTAACAAAACGTTTTAATACTAAGTCAGACTGACGTTTGTATTTTTCGATTAAGTATATAATTACCAATACCTTACTCAAGTGAACGAGTGATAGCAACAAGTCCCATACATTGTGTAACAATTATTTAACAGGCATCCTTGGGGGTGAGCTACTGAAACACCTGAACACAGTATACTAGCAGGGCTATTCTACACGACATTAGCGGACGTTGAGGCTGAATCTGAAAGCTAAAAAATCATTCAAAAACGATGCTTCGAACTACTTGAGTTAATTTTAATACTCGCACTGTATCCCATGAGTATTTATAATCCCGTACAGTTAATTAAAATAGTAGACTATTATGACACAACCACCTTGCCCCCAATGTAATTCTGAATATGTTTATCCAGACGGTCGTTTATTAGTGTGTCCCGAATGTGCTTATGAATGGGACCCTGAAGAGTTAGCCGCTGAGCAAACCGTGATAGTGAAAGATGCCAATGGCACACTATTAGCCGCTGG
>JBELHI010000096.1:0-8414 GCA_042091475.1 Alteromonadaceae bacterium | reverse complement strand
AAAACAACTCCGAACAGTTATTTTTAATACGGGTTCCTGTTAATTAGTAACAGGGACTATAATATTGATAACAACACTTTAGGTTAATATGATGAACAAAAATGCTGAAAAACAAAAACGATTCCGTGACAAAAGGAAGATGGAAGGTCGAAAAGAAGTCCGCGGTTACCTAAGTAACACTGCTGCGGACTCCTATAATGAACTAACTGAAATAACGGAATGGAGCGACGCCGATTTAATTAATAATGCATTGAGATTAACGTTAGCAGCATACCATTGTGGTCAAATTAAGTTATTAAACGAGTGGTTAAAAGAGCATAAACGTTAATAAACTCATGTGTGTTCTTTCGATTGTATTTTGCTATTGACTTTATTAACGTCTAACATAATTTTATTATTCTCAACAACAATAGCGTTAGCGCAACTGTCAATTAAAAAACTAATGATCTGAGGTTCTAATACATAATCACCTAATTCCATGGATAGTTTAAACCCAATAACACGGAGTAGTTCCGCTCGGTCGTTTCTCACCCGATAACTTTCGATAAGTTTCTTTTTCATACAACATCCTTATAAACAGTATTGCGTTGCATTTTTTACCTTTAAACCCAAAATTTCAAGCCATATCCTAACTGTTACTTGTTTCAAGTAGAAAGAAAAATAAGAATAGGTATTAATGTTACTGCAATGTGATATTTCTAATATGATGCCGAAGGTAAAAGACTTTAATTTAAGCAAGAAAATAGCTTTGATGTTAATTCAGGACTAATAAATGCGGTAATTAATACAAAACTTAACGTATTAATGATTTCCCCGATAAACTAATGAGTCATCCAATTAATTGAACTAAAAAAGACAAGATTATTGCCCATAGTTTAATGCATAAGTAATATTAAATGAGGATTTAGAAACATATATTATATTTCGTTTATCGCCCTATGTTTGTTCAAAATTATATTTTTCTGTCAACGCTCAATACTTGCATTAGTAGCACATAGCGCGGTAACCTTAGTTACTTATTTTATTGCTATCCCCATATTATGTCGCAAAATCTTTCAGAATTGCTGTTATCCATAGATAAATATTTTTTTACTAACCATTCCCTTGATAGAAAGCTGTTTGCTGAACAATCCCAAGTGTCTTGTGAACAGTTAGACTATGCACTATCGGTTTATCAACAACAAAGAGAAAAAAAGGGGCAACCGTTATTGGATATTCATAATAGTGGGGGAGATGGTGATGTTAAATTGACAGATGTTACGATGACGGATAAACCTCATCGTCAATTCGAAACAATTGTTGAACCATCTAGTCGGGCTCAGTTATTAATTTCTCAAGTACAAAGCGCGATAGATACAAAGACGCCAATTAGTATGATTTACACTTCAGTCACAAGCGGGTCTATGGCGAGAGAATTTGTGCCACACGTCATTGTTGATAACGGCATTCGTCTTCACGTAAGAGGATTTGACCGTCATTCTCAACAATTCCGAGACTTTGTAATCAGTCGTATCAGTCAAATAAAGACAATAGACAGTTCCATATTTAATTACGAAAGCCTTAATAATGATACACAATGGAATCGAATTCTTAAATTGAAATTGCGTTTACACCCAACGAACACAAAACAGTCCACCGCCATTGAAATGGAATATGACATGGTAGATGGAGAAAAAGAACTCCAGGTTAGGGCAGCACTCGTCGGTTATTTACTCCGTAACTGGAATGTGGACTGTAGCGAAGAGGCAACATTACGAGGAGATGAATATCAATTATGGTTATCAAATAGAGATACTATTTTTGATACAGAAAATCTTATTTTGGCACCTGGTTTTATTAGTGAAATTAAGTGATTTTGGTTACGCGTAACCTCCTTTAATGATAATGGGCAAATAGGAAATGGTAGATAACCATCAGAAAAGACAAGAGAAATTAAAACAAAAAGTGGACGAGCAGATTGATAATGCGAACACTGATAAATCCCTGTTACTAGTCATTACGGGTAACGGTAAGGGTAAGTCTACGGCTGGCTTTGGTGTTGTTACTAGGGCTGTTGGCCATGGTTTAACCGCGGCAGTGTGTCAATTTATTAAAGGCAGTTGGGAGTGTGGAGAAAGGAATTTATTGTCTCGCTGCGGGGTAGCGTTTCACGTGATGAAAACAGGCTTCACATGGGAGACTCAAGATAGAGACGGCGATATCGCGGCGGCTGAAACCGTCTGGGCCGAGGCAAAACGTCTGTTGTCTGATACTAGTGTTAATGTTGTCATGTTAGATGAAATCACCTACATGTTGAGTTATAAATATTTAGATCTTGATGAAGTTATTGAATGCATTCGCAACAGACCAATCAACCAACATGTTATTGTTACAGGTAGAGCTTGTCACCGTGATTTGATTGAATTGGCAGACACAGTGTCGGAAGTGAAATCGGTGAAGCATGCATTTGAAGCGGGAGTGAAAGTGCAAAAAGGCATTGATTGGTAATGCTGGGCTTGATGAAACGGGCTATGTGTGTCGGTCTTGTATCGTTGTCACTCTGTGCCAACGCCTTATCAGATAACGACGCCAAGACTGATAGGCTTTCGTCTACGGCAAAACTTGTGGTACTAGCACCCCATTTAGTTGAGATTCTATTTGAATTAGGCCTAGGGGATAATATTGTCGCCAGTAGCCGCTTTGCAAACACCCCAGAGCAAGCCAAAGCCATTGAACGAGTAGGGGACGCTTTCACCCTAAACATTGAGCGTATCTTGGAACTCCAGCCTGATGCGATAGTGATTTGGAAAACGGGTACACCCGCGGCCCAACAGCAACAATTGGCTCGCTACGGTTTGCCGCTCGTGTTCTCCCATGTGGATGAACCATCTGACTTGCCAAGAGAAATCCGTCGTCTCGGCGCCATTTTTTCTGTTCCGGAGAAAGCCAATCAAGTTGCTTTAAACTATCAACAAACATTAGAAAGTGTTAAGTCAGTCTTTGCAGATTACCCATCTCGGGATTTCTTTTACTTGATGTCAAAGGATCCACTAATGACGGCTACGCAGCAGGCGTGGCCGAATAGATTACTAACCTTATGCAATCTCAAGAATAGTATTGTAGACACGCCCACCGATTACCCATTAGTGAACTTGGAAATGTTATTGAGTTTGCACCCAGAAGTAATTGTGGCGCCTGTGTCAGACCTAAAACAAGTAGTCAATGTGCCGAAAGTCCTCGAAGAATTACCATTGGTGAAGGTAGAAGCCAATGCATTTCATCAAATGACAGTGTCAGGTATCAACTCACTTATGCAGAGCTGTCAACGTATTCAACAAGGCATTCGTCAAATTGGTAATGGCTCAGTTGATTAGAATATTTTGATTACTTCTTAAATTCAGTTCAGCTTACACGTCACACGTCACGAGTAACCTTGCTTATCGTGGTGTATTAAATGCTAACGAACTCAAAATTCCAATAATAATTATTAGTTACACTCGGTGCCGCACCAAATTACTAATCCGTGATAAGCAACAAACTCGACATGGAAAATCGAATGGATTCCGTTAGGGGCTCGAAACAAAAAGGTTTGTCGTAACTCACAGTCAACCCGCGATGGAACTTAATAGCCATAGCAACAGCCGATCTATTACCTCACTATCCTATATATTAATATGCGCATAATGTATATTATGTTAAATTTAACATTTAATTACGTGTGACGTTTGTGTGTGTGGCAAGTTTCAGTTGCTTTGAGATTCTCTGCCAAACACCGTATTAAAATGAGATTTTGATGTCCGGTATGATATCTACCCTCTCAGGTAGTGTTGTTTGGATAAGTCGAAGGTCCGCTTTGTGCTGTGGTTCAAACCACTCAGTGAATCACGGAAAGCAATTTCATCCTGATAGTAAACCTGTATGTCTGACGTTGTAAGCCTCTCAATCTCTTCTGTTAGATTGTTTCGGCAAGTCGGGGTTTAATTTATCTTTGCTTGAAGTTAGACTCAAACTACGCCTACATAAATTACACTATCCAGGTCACGAATATGAAGCTTTTTCGTTTTACCCTTGTTTTAAGTTTATTGTCATTGACATCTCTGACACCGCCATCAATCGCCGCATCGCTTGAAACAGCGACGGTCGATGGAATACAGATTGAAGTTCGTCGGCCTGATAATAATGCCTACCCATTGATTATTTTCTCCCATGGAATGGGAGCATGTCCGGCTGATTATTCAGGTATTCAAGGCCGTCTCGTTGATGCTGGTTACGTAGTAATCTCACCAAAACATGCTGACTGTATCTCTAGCAGTAAAAAGCCTGATATATCATGGCGAGACTCGGAAAAATGGACAGAGCAAACCAATATCAATCGAAGAAACGACATTCATAAGGTGTTGGATGCCTTGCCTACGGGACAGTATGCTAAGTACGTCAAGTCATTTGATCAAGTGGGCTGCGCTGGACATTCTATGGGAGGTTATACTTGTATGGGGTTAGCGGGTGCTTGGGATACATGGAAACGAAATGAGATCACGGCGATTGCGTTGTTATCTCCTTGGCATAAGCCGTACTTAGTACAAAAACAAATACCAAAAATAAAAAATGTAAAAACCTTGTATCAGGGAGGATCTAAGGATCGCCCGATATCAACGGATCTTGTTAAAGCTAATGGTGCATTTGATGAAACCTTGCCTTCAAAATATTTACAAATATTTAAACGAGCGAGACACTCATCTTGGACGGATGGCCTGTTAGCCAGACGTTTCCATGACCAAATGAGCTACTATATTGTCTCATTTTTCAATGCGTCTCTTAAAGGTGCTTCTGACGAAAATCTAGAAGTAAAAAAATCCAAGGTAACAGAACTTTACTTTAAACACTGAGACGTCAAAATAACTTAGCGCATTCGGTAGATTTCATTGAGGGATACCGCGCTTAATTGAGATCTTAGATTGCTATCTCAATTCAACGTGTATTGAACAATTGCATCAATGTGCACAGTACCAGAATATAGAGCATGCGTTTACCCATACGCAGTTAGCAAAACTCAGGAAATCAGAGGTGTTGTCTCACTCATTACTGACATCACCACCCTCGCCTCAATTACCGCCATCGGTTTCGCAGTTGTACAATAATTCACGGCAAGTAAACGTAAAAATATGCCCCGCTGCAACATCGCTTAACACAATGATAGCCCCAAAACTTTACTGCGACATTGAGTAAAATTATGATAGGTTAAATATATAAAACAACGGACAGAAGAAACCAATGGAAAAGATTAAGCATTATTCCGAGATATTATTGGTTTGCTCCGATAACACAAGTTAAATATTTTCGTAAAAAACCCGAAACAAATCGCAGTTAACATTATGTTGTTCTTGCGCGTATGCGTTTTTTGGCTGGCTGTGTTGCCAAGCCTATTTCAAACCGCAAGGAAAGTTAAAGGACAGCCTAATCGTCGCAAAGTGCTTTTTCCTCCAGTGTGTTTCTATGAGTGTAAAAATATGAGATATCTCCCTCTACTGATACTAACCATGACTTCATTTTTTAGCCTCTCCAGCGAAAACTTAGTTCTGGTGACAATAGACGGGTTACGCTGGCAAGAGGTATTTTACGGTGCCGATGAAACGCTTATTTCCCACAAAAAATACGTCAAACATTCAAACGAACTGCAAGCCATCTATTGGGATGAAGATCCCGAAGTACGCCGAGAAAAACTAATGCCATTTGTTTGGCAGACACTTGCCACACAAGGCGTACTGATAGGAGATAGAAATAAGCAATCCTACATGTCTGTCAGTAATCAATGGTATTTTTCTTATCCCGGTTACAATGAAATCCTTACCGGCCAAGCAGATCCAAAAATCAACAGTAATGCTTCCATATACAATAACAATGTGACGTTTTTAGAGTGGTTAAATAACCAGAAAAAATACCAGAAGAAATTGGCTGCATTTGGTAGTTGGAATGTGTTTCCCTACATATACAACGAACAGCGAAGCGGTCTCTACATCAACGCAGCCGGTGATGATTACCTGGTCATGCCACAATCTGATGAAATGAAGTTATTAAATGAAATACAGCGATTGACACCCAGCCCTTGGCGAGAAGTAAGACAAGACTCATTTACGTACAAGTTCGCTGAAGATTACTTACGTCACATTAAACCTAAAGTACTAGTCATTAATTTAGGCGAAACCGATGATTTCGCCCATGACGGTGATTATGACCGCTATTTAAAAGCGGCAACACGCACTGATAATTACCTCAGGGAACTCTGGCAAACCATTCAGTCTACTGATGGCTACAAAAATAACACAGCCATGTTAATCGTGACCGACCACGGTAGGGGTTACAACCCGCAAGACTGGCAACACCATGCATCTGTGAGAGCCGTTCAAGGATACATGAAAAAGCTAAACAAATTTAAGCAAGGAATTATTGGTGCTGAACAAATATGGATGGCTGCTATAGGTCCTGGAATAAGAGCCTCAGGACTGATAAAAACCCCAAATGAATTAAAACAGGATCAGATAGCAGCGACAGCACTGACCATCTTAGGCGAAGATTATCAGGCATTTAATCCTAATGCAGGCAAACCTATTTTAGAGATATTTGAATAATGAGACCTTATAAGATTTTAGCTTGCTTATTTTTATTGACACAGACAAGCGTGAATGCAGCCCCAATTAATAAAATTTTGTTCGGCTCCTGTAGCCATCAAGACAAACAAATGCCTATTTTTGACGCAATTAATCAAGAAAGTGCTGATCTCTTTATTTTTCTCGGCGACAATATTTATGGTGATACTGAAGATATGTCGAAGCTCAAAGCCAAATATCAGCGCTTGGGTGAGCAACCCGGTTTTCAACAACTCAAAAAAAATACCCCACTGATTGCCATATGGGATGATCATGATTACGGTGAAAACGATGCAGGCGAAGAATACCCGCAGAAAGAAGCTTCACGAAAAATCATGTTGGACTTTTGGCAGGAGCCTACGGATAGCCAACGCCGAACACAAAAAGGTGGGATCTATACTTCCTACATCTATGGCGAAGCTAATCAAACCGTTCAGATTATCATGCCAGACTTGCGCTGGAATCGCCCTCCCCTTAACCCAATGCATGATTTTTCTTACGCCATACAGACGCTGTATTCGAACAAAGGACCATACAAGCCAGTAGACTCTGAAAATCAATCCATGTTGGGTGAAGAGCAATGGCAGTGGCTGGAAAAAGAGTTACTAAAGCCAAGTAGGATTAAAATTATTGCCTCAAGTTTACAGCTTTTACCAGATTTTACCGGCTGGGAAAGTTGGGCTAACTTTCCTGCCGACAGAAAACGTTTATTTGATTTTATTAAAAAACACAAAATAAACGGGTTAGTCATGATAAGCGGCGACACCCATTGGGGAGAGCTATCGAAATATCAGCCAGAAAATAACTATCCGTTGTGGGAAATCACCAGTTCCGGTTTAACCCAAGAGTGGAAGAAGGTCAGTCCGAATAAACACCGCGTCGGAAAGCCAACGTCTAACGTGAATTATGGGTTCATTGAAATAGACTGGCAGAACAACGACACGACACTAAACGTCGGATTAAAAGACATTGCGGGCAATATAGTTCAACAACAGCAATTAACATTATCTGAATTAGATTTTAGACATAACTCACTTAAGTAATTATCAGTTAGAGAAAATAATGAAAGTAAACGTATCAGTATTCATCCTTACAATTGTGCTTTGCGCATGCAATCCATCGCAACAAACAACGGAGAAGAGCTCCACCGATAAATCACCAAAAATAAAAAACCTTATCTTGATGATAGGCGACGGCATGGGCCCGCAGCAGATTGGATTACTTCAGGAGTATGCCCAGCGCGCCCCAAATTCTATATATAAAAACCAACAAACAGCGATGTCTCAACTAGCAAACAGAGGTGTTGTAGGGCTTTCCATGCATGGACCTGACGGTGCACTCGTTGTAGACTCTGCGTGCTCAGCCACACAATTAGCCACGGGACAACCAGCAAAAAGTGAAATGATTGGTTTGAACAGCCAAGGCAATAAAATTGACACTATCCTAGAAAAGGCCAAATCGTTAGGAAAAGCAACAGGGCTTGTTTCTGATACTCGTATTACCCACGCAACGCCAGCATCGTTTGCTTCCCATCAAATCCATCGTTCATTTGAAAACCGTATTGCAGAAGAGATGATTGCCAATAATCAAGTAGATTTGTTGTTATCCGGAGGCTTGCGTCACTTTTTACCAAAAAATGCAGCACTAACGTCCGATAACAGCGGGCTAGGTACTAAGCTACTTGAGAGTGGTTTATCCCTACAATCCAAACGTAGCGATGAAAAAAATATCCTTGCTAATGCCAAAGCCCTTGGCTACGAACTAGCCTTTACCAGAGAGCAACTGGCAAAA
>JBELHI010000095.1:0-8435 GCA_042091475.1 Alteromonadaceae bacterium | reverse complement strand
GACACATCGGCTTCGTAATAATCGTCTGCATAGGCAACAACGGTTAAGCATACCCCGTTTGTTGCGATACTGTCGCCCAATGCGACATCAGACATATCAAGATGTGGGCAAGATACCCTTAAGCGGTAATCTCCGCCCTGTTGCTGTAACGTTTGAATGGTACCTTTGGCTTCTATTATTCCAGTAAACATAGCTAGTTCTCTGTATTTTTCCACCAGCTAGGACGGCTGATAGGTTAGACTAAAATTCATTTTTGTGTCGTTTCCAACGGTTTGAGTGTTGGTTAACGTCAGTTGTATGGCATCGCTCAGCTGCTTCCATTCAGGCAAGCACAGCATGTCTTGGCTCTTGTCGCCCAGCAACACAGGCGCTTGGTACAATATCAGTTCGTCAACACAGCCCGCAGCAAACAAACCACCCGCTAATGTAGCACCGGCTTCAACCCAAAGATGATTTATCTCGTGTTGCAACGCCAATGTCGACATTAAGTCATCGATATCCACTCTTTGGGCCGAACTGTCTAACGTTAATATCGTAACATGTTCAGGTAAATCATGCTTCCGCGCTACATGGTTTACAACAAGTATGGGACTCAACCCGTCAAACAAACGCTCATTACCCTGTAGCTGATTGTGAATATCAACAATCACTCGTAACGGCTGCCGTATACCTTCACTGCCTTGTTGCACTATGCTCCCTTGAGGTAGCTCATTTTCTCGCACCGCTAAACTGGCGTTATCCATGATCACTGTTTTAGCACTGGACAATATTGCACAGGCATGAGCTCGATGATATTGCACATCACTGCGTGCTTCAGCGCCTGTTATCCACTTACTACGACCGTTTGATAAAGCAATCTTACCATCCAAGCTAGCCGCTAACTTAACCGTTACAAATGGTTTTTGCTGACGCATACGTTTCAAAAATCCTCGGTTTATTGCTTCAGCTTGATCATTCATAAGCCCCACATCCACCTCAATTCCTGCATCACGCAACCGTTGTATACCCATGCCTTGTACTTTTGGATTAGGATCACGCATGGCAACCACGACTCTAGTTATCTGAGCCTCAATTAATGCATCAGCACAAGGGCCCGTTCGGCCCCAGTGAGAACAAGGCTCTAACGTAACATACGCTGTCGCGCCAACGGTTTTGTCTTGAGCCATAGCTAAGGCATGTCTCTCTGCGTGAGGTGTTCCGGCACGGTGATGCCAACCTTCACCAACGACCTCTGAGCCGCGAGCGATAACACAACCTACGTTGGGATTGGGTGTGGTGGTGAATCGGCCGTTGGCGGCTAATTCAAATGCTCTGGCCATGTGCTGTTGGTCTAGGGAAATGTCAGTCACTGTTCAATCTCCCAGTTTAGCTATTTCTTCACCAAACTCTCGGATATCTTCAAATGAGCGATATACTGATGCGAAGCGAACATACGCGACTTTATCTAACTCTTTCAAGGCATCCATGATCAAATTACCCAGTAATTCTGTAGATATCTCGCGCTCACCGGTGGCACGAAGTGACGATTGAATACGGGACACATGTCGTTCAATCGCATCGGTACCCACGGGTCTTTTTTCCAACGCTTTAAGCATACCTGAACGCAATTTATCTTCATTAAATGGCTCTCGACTGCCGTCTCGTTTAACCACTCTTGGCATCACTAGCTCTGCAACTTCATAGGTTGTGAAACGCTCTTTACATTTACTGCATTCGCGCCGTCTACGAATCGTGTGACCGTCAGAAACCAACCGCGAGTCAATCACTTTGGTGTCTTGTTCCGAACAAAATGGACAATGCATATTGCCTCCTTAATTTATACGGTTATTGTTACACAATATGCGTATTGCCTCAATTATGGCGCTAATACGAATTGATGCTCTTCAACACCAACAGACTCCGGTAACTGATAGAAAAATACATTACCAGAAGATGGCACATCAATGAGCTGCTGGTCAGACAAATCTACGCGGGCACTTGTCACGGCAAGGATATCTAGGTGAGGACCACCAATACAGGTACAGGTTGGCTGTTTGCAGAAAATTGATAGGCTGCCAATGATATTTCCCGAGCTATCATAGCGAACCACTTTTCCACCGCCCCAAATTGCACTCCAAAGTTCCCCGTTGCGATCACAGATAGCACCGTCCGGAAACTCTTCATTGGATGTTTTTGCAAATGTCGATTTATCGCTAACGGCGCCTCTCTCAGTACCGTAACGATAAGACGAGATCGTTTGTTTAGGTGAATCAGCAAAGTACATGGTGTCGCCGTCCGGCGACCAGCAAAGGCCATTAGACACACCCACATGTTCAACCAATGTCTGGTGATTTCCTTCGCTATCCACACGGTACAGAGCACCCAAAATATCTTCGGATTGCTCATCGAGCTCATTCATAGTGCCTGCACAAAATAAACCGTCGGGCGATACCCTACCATCATTAAAACGTATTCCCTCAGCTAATGAGGGTTGAAATAGCCACTCTATTTCGCCATCATCGAGGGACAGCAATGCAATACCATGCTCAAAAGCCACCACCAAAATGTCGGGATCCTCTGTTAAACCCAATGAACCAGCACGATAGGGTAAGTCCCAGACTTGGATGCCACGGGAGCTGTAATCTAGACTAAATAATTTACTCTCGAGAATATCAGTCCACAAAAACACGCCTCTTCGAGCGTCCCAAATAATGCTCTCACCAAGGCTATTATGAACTTCAGCTTCAAACAATAATGGATAAGAAAGTTGTGTCTGCATAAGTTCGCTGCATCCTAAAACAAGAGGGGTACCAAGGGCAATCAGTCTATCACGGAAATGATAGACAAAACATGGATATAGTTAATCAGCTTGCAAATGGCCTACAGCTCTAGCACCGTTGCTAACTTTCCTTTACGTTGTTTTTTACAGAGCTTTAAGACTCTGGATTTATCAACCACCAACGGACTATTACTACCAATAGTCAAAGAACATTCTTTGTCTTCACACGAGTACACGTCAGCGATGATTTTACCCGACGGGCAATAAGTATTTATAAATTGTAAATCTGACTCTGCAAGGTAGGCACTTGGATGTTGTTTAGGGGTATTCCAAACTGCTACAACAAAAAAAATTATTAGGGCTGTAGTAAGCACTGAAACCAACGTAGTAGGCTTGTTCATAAAACAACTGGAAATTTAGCAAATGATTAACGACAATAACTGTGAAGCAAGATTCCATCAATACAATACTTTGTGCAGTGACTGTAGGACCCATAGTTTTTTATTTTATGAATCTTTATCTGATGTTATTAATGACTTAAGCTGATATCCGCATCATAACAACTAAACAAATAGTGTGTTGATGTGAGAGAGTGTCTCGTCAAATCCATGAATTTTAGTATAATGTCGGAATAGTTTTATTTTTATCAACTTTTACGTCGCTGACACGAGGTACTCTTGACCACAGCCACCCCTAAAATGTCATTATCCCTGTTTCATCCCAAATATTGGGCAACTTGGATTGGACTTGGTATTATTTATCTTATCGTACAATTACCACTGCCTTGGATTTGGTCCATCGGCAAGCAACTCGGGCGGGCGGTAGCGCCGTTAATGAAAAAACGCATACATATTGCACGAACCAACATTCAATTGTGTTTTCCATCACTCACAGAGCAACAACAAGAAAAAATTATCAAAGAAAACTTAGAAGCTCAGGGTATCGGCCTACTCGAGATGGGCATGGGGTGGTGGTGGAGTGACAAACGCATTCAATCAGTTTATACCCTTGAAAGTGACGAGCGTGTTAGGCAAATTCTTGAGCAGGGACGTGGCGTATTAGCCATCACACCGCATAATATTAACCTAGAAATCCATGGCAGATTATTTGGTGTCGAGCATCAAGCAATGCATTTTTATCGCCAACACAACAATGCCCTGCTCGAATATATGCAATATCACGGTCGCATGCGCTCTAGTGCAAAGTTAATCAACAAGCGCAGTATCAAGACGTTAATGAGCGCTTTACGAAAACCCAATATGGTCATTTATTTACCTGACCAAGACTATGGTCCAGACCGCGCCGAATTTGTGCCATTCTACGAGTTTGCTACCGCAGCGACGACGACAGCTACCCATAACATTATTAAGCGAACCAGCTGTGCTGTAATAATGACGGTACTGGTGAGATCTCATGATGGCTATATTGTCAAAGTATTACCTGGCCCTGAAAATTACCCCAGCGACGACGACCAGGCTGACTGTCACGCCATGAATAAGGCAATTGAATCAATGATAGACTTCAATCCAGCCCAGTATCTTTGGGCTCACCGACGATTTAAAACACGCCCTCCAGAGGCACCTAAATCAGTTTATTAAACGTCAACAGCGGATAACAACTGGTTCGGCTCTGTCACTTTGGCAGAGCCGTTGTAAACCTTGATTACCGCTACCCTATTGCAAACACTCCAAACTCTAGTGTACTGTTATAAAACAACTAAATGGAAATTGTCTTGACGCTTTTTGGGGACAATAGCCTGCGGTTCTTTTGGGTCGTTTTCGTGTCGGAGTAGTAAAGTGAAGAAAACTAATTCAAACACTGCCTTTTGGCTAAAACAGTTGCTGTTAATTCTATTAATCGCCGGTGGAGGCTTCACCTTAGAGCGGGTAGTTAATAGAGACACATCAGGTGCCACAGACGCAACAGGCGATGTAGATACGAAAGACAAGTTTAGCAGTATGTATGCTAACTTTCGCTTGTCATCAAGGGTGCCTCGTCCGACAAATACCAGCGATTTCATCATTGAGCTGCCAACCCCCACAAATTCATTGTCACAACGTCTAGTCAGTATGAACCTGCCGTACCAAGCAAAACCGGGTGACTGGGGTGGTATGCATAAATTTAGAGCGTTTAGGCAGGGCGCAACGTTACAAGAAAGCTTATCGCTACACACTGAACAAGAGGGATTCCATCTAGTATGGGATTTAAATCAAGATTTCATCATCAAGAATCGCTTTGAAACACAGGGTGATTTGCTTGATTCTGCACAAGTGATTAAGAGCTCTATTCAATCCAATTTTAGCGCTGACATCCTATTACTGACTTGTGCCAAACAGCGAGCAATTGTATTAACCACAGTGCCCGTCAGCGAGCTCAACAATCAGTGTAAAATAACACCAAGGTAGTCCTGCCAAACAGCAAGCACTCTTGCCTGATGCTTTGATCGCGTATCCTCATCAATTATCGCATGCGGGTTTAATGACAGTTGGTGGGCTTGGTGGCGATACCAAAGATAGGCATCCGTCAGCTGTTGTTGCTGCTTGTGGCTAATAATACCAATCTCAGCGAGTAACTGCAGTGTCCTCACGTTATCCGACCACAACGTTAATTGCGGATATTGTTGACTGTGCCTGAGTAACCAAAACTGAGTCAAAAACTCTATATCGACAATCCCGCCCTTGCTGTGCTTTATTGCTGTCTTTTTACTATTTTCAGTGTGCACATGTTGGGCCATTTTAGCCCGCATATTGGTCACTTCCAACGCCAATGCTTTGTTATCTCTGGGTTGGCACAAAATGTCATGACGAACCGCTAAAAACTTATCAATAAATTGATTATTGCCATAGACACAACGACTACGGGATAATGCTTGATGCTCCCAGGTCCAGGCATCGTGTTGTTGATAATGTTGAAAACCATTTATATGGCCAATCAGCAACCCAGAGCCACCTTGCGGACGCAAACGCAAGTCCACCTCATATAATTTACCTGAGTGGGTAACCGTGTGCAGCAAGTGCACCACCCGCTGCACCAATCGTTGGTAAAATTTCCCATTTTCAATCTGTCTGCAGCCAGTGGTGTGTTGATTAACGGAACAGTCATGTAAGAATACCAAGTCTAAATCAGACTCATACGCCAACTCAATACCGCCGAACTTACCATAAGCAACCACCAGTAAGCCCTTGTTTTCACACGATGTACCGACAGGTGCACCATATTTCTCCACCATTTGTTGCCATGCGGCATCAATACAAAAACTCAATAATGCATCAGCTAAATCAGTCAGATGGTCACTCACCTGCATGACGCTAATACCACCTGACACATCCATAGCCGCTAACTTTAACTGCTGACTCAATTTAAATTGACGTAGAGACTCCATTTGCCATTCCAAATCATCAGCATCAACTCGTAACATAAATAGATGTAGTAATTGCTTATATTCACTATTTACAATGGGCTGATAGAGTAATGCAGGATTGATCAATTCATCTAACAACATGGGAAACTTACCCATTTGCGTTGCAATAAATGGGCTTGCGTTACACAAAAATATTAATTGTTGTCGCGCGGCTTGATGTTCAAGTAATAAATCTAAGTAGGCGGTTCTGCCACACACAGACATCAACACTGTGATTATCCCATCAAGTAACCGAACCGGCGTTGCCGACGGTGTGTTGAGGACTTCGGCAATCATTATTGGAAATAATTGTTCCGTCAGCATAGCTCCGCGCTCACCAACCACTTTTTTACGGCTATCACAGTGTGCCTGCTCAATCGCTGCGAGCAATGATGCTTGTAGCTGTTCGTTCAGCTCATCAGATACCATCAATTGCCAATCCTCTGGTACAAAATCAAGCCGCCATAAATCAATCCAATGCTGCCAAGCTTGTTCTTCATCAACAGGGCTTTCTTCACCAATTAATTGATCAAATTGCGTTCTTATTTCTGTCATGGCATGGGTGATACGCTGATAAACAACATCGTAATCCGTACCGCCAAGTGCCTCGGCCAAACGTGCTTTGTTGCGTTCACAATAGGGTAAACACTGGGTTTGCTTATCATCAAACTGTTGCAAACAATGCTCTACTTTACGCAGCAATAAGTAGCTATCCTGTATCGTATGGAAGTCATCACTGGAAATAATACCCTCTGACTGCAAAATGTTTAAAGTATGAATAAAACTTGGATTTTGTAGCACATCAAGCTTACCACCTCGAATCAATTGGAAGCTCTGGACAATAAATTCGGCCTCTCGAATACCACCAGCACCTAACTTTATATTGTCGTGTAAGCCTCTGCGCCTTACTTCCTGCTTGATCATACGCTTCATGTCTCGCAACGAATCGATCGCGGTATAATCTAAGTAACGACGAAACACAAACGGTGTAATCACCCGCGCTAACAATGGGGCGTAATAACTGTCAGGGTTGATAATCCTCGCTTTGACAAAAGCATATCGCTCCCATTGCCGCCCGTGATTTTGATAATAGTCTTCAAACGCGGCAAAATGAATGACTAAAGGACCGCTGTCGCCAAGGGGTCTCAATCGCATGTCCACCCTAAACACTTGGCCGTGTTCCGTTATTTGGTGTAGAGACGCGATAAGTTTTTGCCCAAGTCGAGTAAAAAACTTCTGATTTTCGATGGCTCGCGTTGCGCCCTCTGTGTATCCCTGCTCTGGAAAGCAAAAAATTAAGTCAATATCGGAGGAAAAATTGAGTTCACGGCCGCCGAGCTTACCCATACCGAGAATGTGCATGGGTTGACGCCGCCCATTCGCCATTGGGGTTCCGTAGCGTTGAGCGAAGCATCGATACAACCAATCGTAAGCACTTTGAATAAGACAATCAGCCAAATCAGAGACCTGAATCAGAGACTCTGTAATATCCTGCCCTAAACATAGATCACGATAACTAATTAAGGTCATATGACGATGGCGGAACTGACGTAACATGGAAAAACCGGTGGCTTCATCATCACAGGTTAATAGCGCCTGAGTTAATTCGTTACTGTCTATCACACTCGGCGTTTTGTCTTGGGCTAACAATTCGTCACATAACTGCGGGTATTGCTGCACACTACGGGCAATAAAATCGCTCATGGCACATGCAAACTCTAATTCCGCCTGACGAGATTGATGCCTGATTTGAACATCTTCTGGTAAATTGGCAAACGCCAGTGTAGCGGGCGCACTCATAATATCAGGTATTGGGGTAATCGGCTTACTGGTCATGACTACTTTCCAAATTCTCCACACCCAACCAATCCTCAAGAGGGCTAATGCCATCAATCAACTGCCACTTCTGTATTCTAGACTTCTTTTTAATTAGCGCTTCTACCTGACTAGCGAATGAGCGAGTTCCCACTTCAGCTGACCATTTTAGCTCAATGGGTTGCTTACCTTTCAATGCTTTTGCACCTGTGCCGTTGGCATGTTGTTTCACCCGCCGAGGGACATCAGTGGAAATACCGGTGTACAGATGACCTAGCTTTGATTGTACGATGTAAACCGACCAAATAGTGGACATAAACCCGCCAACAAATAAGATTTAAATAACAAGAAATAGCGCAACAAAAAACTTGATATACACTATACACATGGGCAAGTTCTAAGAAAGCTCAGCCCCATGGCTAAACATACCACGCGAACCATGGTACGCAAGGATAATGTACA
>JBELHI010000094.1:0-8455 GCA_042091475.1 Alteromonadaceae bacterium | reverse complement strand
AGTGCCAAACAAAGCGTATCGGGTTTAGAGGCAGGTAAAACCTATCGTGTCACCGCTAAGTTAATGACGCCGTTAGCAGGTAACAAAATAGGGTTTGGCATATCTTATCGCGCCCATCCTTCAGATACCGGTGATACCTTCACGACTCTGGGTAACCGAACATTTTTATCAGAGGGTCAATGGATAGACTTTGATGAGACCTTCACATTACCGGTTACCTATGATGACACCAAAGTATTTAAAATTTGGGTGAAAACCGGCGGTGTATCGGTACAGGATGTCTATTTTGATGACGTGACGCTGATTGATTTATAATCAAAACTCAACAAAATAAAGCTGTATTAGGCAAATTAACTAAGGAGCATTAACACTGCTCCTTTTTTTCATAAACTATATTGGTTATGCTAACGTATTGTGAATCATTATTAGTCCATCAATACATCCATTTATGAGCCATTTAGAGTCCTATAACGCATTATATCAGCGCGCCTGTGAGCGCAAAGGTGGTGCAAAAAATTTGGAATTATTAATCAGTACGCCCCTCACTGACACTGAATTAGCGTCAATTCCTGACGACCGATACCTATCAGCATTTACCATGAAAATCTTTCAGTCTGGCTTTGTCTGGAAGGTGGTGCGCAACAAATGGCCTGACTTTGAAAATGAATTCTTTGCTTTTGATGTGGATAAAATACTGATGATGCCAGACGAAATGCTGGAGCGAAAAGCCACTAACCCAGCCATTATCAGAAACCTAACAAAAGTGCGCACAATCCGAGACAATGCCATGATGATTCAGGACGTAGCCCTAGAACATGGCAGCTTTGCTAAATTTGTTGCTGACTGGCCAAGCACCGATATTATTGGTCTGTGGCAGTACCTTAAAAAGCACGGTAGTCGCTTGGGCGGTAACACAGGGCCTTATTCATTAAGAGCCATGGGTAAGGATACATTTTTGCTGTCCCGTGATGTCGCTGGTTATTTCTTTGGACGTAATATTATTTCCGGTTCCACCACATCTAAACGCAGTTTGTGTGCTATTCAAGATGTATTTAACCAATTTCATGCAGACAGCGGACGCAGCTTACAAGAAATTAGCCTGCTTATTGCCATGAGCGTTGGTGATGATTACCGCTAACTAGAGGCTTTGATGACGTATTGCTGTACAAAGCGCTACACGCCAAACACAACATTTGGCGTGCTGGGATGAGTCCCCTTTAATCTTGCTTTTGTGCGGCAACGCTGACAGTTTCTTGTATATCTTGACTAGCCTCAGCGTCACACTGACCTTTGGTAACAGCAGTGCTAACCTCATTCTCTGTGTTCTGCGTTAATTCAGACGTGTTACCCTCATCTCCCGATAGTAATTGTGCCAACCAGACGCTTGACGGATTGGACTCTGCGGCCAATTTAACAATCATGGTCAACGGTACAGACAATAACATGCCTACGGTTCCTAGCAACCAGCCCCAAAAAATCAAAGATAAAAATACAACCAAAGTAGACAAACCTAAGCCACGTCCCATAAAGCGTGGTTCAATTACATTACCCATTACCGTATTGGTGGTCAGGTAAACCGCAGCAGTACCCAAGGCTGCTAATGGCCCTAGTTGAATCAAGGCCAGAATAACCGCTGGTACCGCTGCAATAATAGAGCCTATATTAGGAATATAATTGAGTAAGAAAGCCAGCACACCCCACAATAGAAAATGATTGACGCCCATCAGATATAAGGTTATTCCAATCACCAAGCCTGTACCTAGGCTAACCAAGGTTTTGATTGCTAGGTAGTCTTTCACGGACTTCAAAAAACGGTCAATTTGTTGTTGTCGTTGTTCAGGATCATCCAGCGCAATATGTATTTTCTGAGATAATGAGGGGCCTTCAAGCAACATAAATACAACCGTCAAAACAATCAGAAACACATTCGCCATCACTCCGCCTAACCCCGACAGTAATTGACTTGCCAAATTCATCGCCATTCCCGGGTCAAAATATTCATTAAGTTGACGTGCATCAATGGGGATATCATACTCCTTCAACAATGCCGTGACGGTACTAAATTGTTGGCGTAATTTTTCTTCATACACTGGCATACTTTGGGAAAACTCATTCATTGACTTGCCTACCAAACCAGCAAGCATAAAGCCAATGAGCACAACCATAACAATAACAATAAGTACTGAGATGCCCTTGGGAATACGGTAATGGTTACCCAATTCAATCAATGGATAACACGCTAAGGCCACAAATACCGACAGTAAAAACGGGATTAATATGACACTGGCAGACTTCATCCCCGCCAGCACAATGACTACACAGGCCATGATTAAAAAAGTGTTAGCTAAGCCTTTGGGCGTAGATTGCATAGTATCTCCGTTTACATACTGATAAGGTATTAATGTGTAAGTTAATATAGATCCGTTCTTTATTAAACCACATATACTCAAAGCGAACATAAAATTTTTCACTTACAGGAATCTTCATGCATTATCTTATCACTGGCGGCACTGGACTGATTGGCTCGCACTTTATTAAACAACTTAGCCACCAAGACCGAGTGACACTAGTTACCCGTAACGTCGAAAAAGCTGAAGCAACCTTTAAGCGTAATAAACAAACGATTAATTACCTCGCATCAATTAATCAAGTAGAAAATCTTAATGATGTTGATGTGGTAATCAATTTGGCGGGTGAACCCATTGCTGACAAGCGCTGGACAGAAAAACAAAAACATAAGATCCAGACGAGTCGCTGGCAGATTACTCAGGATTTAGTAGATAAAATCAATCATAGTGACACACCGCCAAAACTATTTATTAGTGGCTCAGCCATTGGCTATTACGGCAGACAAGGTGACACGCCCATTGCTGAAGATTACAGTCAAATACATACAGAATTCACCCATGCCGTATGCAAACCTTGGGAAGACATTGCATTGCAGGCGCAATCACCGCAAACCCGAGTGTGTATTTTACGCACCGGAATTGTATTAGCCAAGGGAAAGGGGGCGTTAGCCAAAATGGCATTACCTTTTTACTTTGGTGCTGGCGCCACTATGGGTAGCGGCCAACAAGGCATGTCGTGGATACACCTAGAGGACATGGTCAAAGGTATTCAATTTCTCACCTCAACTGACAGCGCCCAAGGGATATTCAACTTTACCGCCCCAAATCCGGTCAGTCATAAGCAATTTTGCCAGGACTTGGCAACAGCACTACGCAGGCCTTGTTGGTTCAACCTACCCGGTATTATGATGACAACTATGTTAGGTGAAATGGCAGATCTATTGTTGTATGGACAATATGTCACACCAACCAAACTACTAGATGAAGGCTATGAGTTTTCTCATCCTCAACTATTGCCAGCCTTGAAAGCACTTTATCAATAAAATTCCAACAATATCATGGGTAGGTTAACGTAAACTATCTCAACCTACCCATGCCATACAATAGAAAGCTTATCCCAAGCACCTAAGTAAATCTGATGTTGTCAAACGCAACACACGACGACATGCAAAAACACCAATCACAGCTACCAAACTGCTACCAATAACCGGTGCTAACAGCCAATACTGCCAATGCCATTGGCTTTGCATATCAAACACAAACGTCGTCAACGCCCAAAGGCTAAGCTCACAAACCATGACGCCAATTAGGCCCGCAATCAATCCAATAATAACAAATTCCCAGCCAACACTGCGTCGTAACAAACGCCCTTCGGCGCCCAAGGTGCGCAGAATGGCGAGTTCTTGACGACGCTCACTCATGCTAGCCTGAGTTTGTGCCACTAACACCAAACTACCCGCTAATAAGACTAGAATTAAGATGAATTCAACAGCCATTGATACCTGACTAATCATGGTACTGATTTGATTAATCCGCGCATCAACATCATAAAGTGTGACGTTGTTATAGTTAGCAAACAACCCCGCGAGCTCTGATTTACGCTCACTAGGTAGATAAAAACTAGAAATATAACTCGCAGGATAATCGAGCATGGCTTCAGGTCTCAGGACAAAGAAAAAATTCGGCCTTAACGTCTGCCAATTCACTTCACGGATACTGGTTACGGTAAAGGTTCGTTGCTCGCTAGCAATATTGAAAGTAATTTCATCTCCCAACATAATACCTTGGCGCTCAGCAAATTTTTGTTCAATTGACAGCTGACTGAGCATATCGGGCTGCGCATCAAACCACGCTCCCTCAACCACAGTGTTACCTTCCTGCAAACTAGACTTCCACGTGAGGTTGGCTTCTCTGCCAAGACGTGCACGAGGACTGTCAGCTAGCTTTTGTTCATCTTTACTCAAGCTATCATGTAGGTTTTGTCCATTAATTTTTACCACACGTGCTCTTAACATGGGATATTGTTGATTGATACTAACGTCAGCCTCAGCAAAAGAGTCAGATAAAGGTTGCACCTGGTGAGATGCTATGTTGATCATAAAATAATTAGCCGTGCCGTCCGGTAACTGTGCCTGCCATTGCTTTACCAGATCAGTACGCAAGGCAATAACCAGCAGCAATAACATCATAGTTAACGAAAAACCAATCAAGGGTACGCTGTTTTCCAATGCCCTGCGGGATATCCTAGCCCAAGCCAAATGCCACCCGCTAACTTTCTGTTTGGAAAACCAGCGACCAACCTTAATCAATGCCATGGACGCAACCGTTAATAAACTGACCAACAATCCACCGGCAACCAGCAAGATCCCGCTCATTAATAAGTCACCGCTAAATAGCCATAACATTAAGAACACACCGACACAGGCCAATAAATAATGTAATACACGGCGATTAATATGACTGTCCAAGCTACGGTTCAACACTCTTAGGGGCGGAATAGCAAACAATTGCAAAAGGGGGTAAAAGGAAAAACCAAACACACAGAGTAAGCCCGTCATCACAGCCGCAATCAACGGTTGCCAATGCCAACCGGAGAGGACCACATCAAACTGACTAGCCAATAACTGTGATACCCCCCACTGCAAGCCATAGCCCAATACTAACCCCGTAATAATGGCTACCGTCATTAAGTAACTTAACTGCAGCACATACAACTTTTTAATGGTGGCGGAAGACGCACCTAAGGTCTTAAAGATCGCTACTGGATCATAATTTCTTTGAGCATAACGTTGAGCAGAAACACCAATAGCTAAAGCCGCCAGAATAATAGCGAGTACACTGGCCAATAAGAAGAAACGTTTTGCACGGGCCAATGTGCGCCCAATATCCGTGTCATCGTCAGCCACTGAACGCCAGCGGTGTTGCTGCGTATTCAAGCGTGGCAGTAACCATTGTTCAAATGCCCCTAGGTCTAGCTCATCGCCACGTAACATCAAGGCAAAAGACTGGCGACTACCGGCACTAACCAATCCCGCATTCAGTAATCCGTCATAATTGAGTAGTACCTTGGGCTGTGAAGAAAAAACACTAAAACCAGCGTCTGGCAATTGGTCAATAAGTTTTGACACAATGAAGGTGCGGTCCCCTATCTCTATGATGCCACCGACACTTAGCCCTAAACCTTGAAACAAACGCGAGTCTACCCAAGCTTCTGATACTGAGGGTATTGCATCCGTCACGGTACCTTGGGTGAATGCCTGCTCTGTCACAGTGACATCACCTCGCAAGGGATAACCCTCTGATACACCGCGTACATCAGCTAACATCATCTCGTCATCAGCAAATACCATGGATGTCAGTTGTAAACGCACAACCGAATCCAGCCCGTCTTGTTGGGCTTGTTGTAACCATTCCGAGGCCAGGGGTTTACTGCTAGTTAACACCCTATCTGCGGCTAAAAAGGCGGCAGACTTATCTTCCAATGACTGCTGCAAGCGCTCACTAAACAGCCCCAAAGAAAACACCGATGTCACCGACAACGCGATAGCGGCAAATATAATGGTCAATTGGCCTTGGCTTAATTCATGCCGGAACAATCGCCATGCAAGAGAAACTAACATGGTGCAGTCCCTTTCATAGGTATCACATTATCTTTATGATTTACGCGCACTACTTCCTCAACCACGCCGTCATTAACCGCGAATTGTCGCTGGCAGTGATTAGCTAGATTAAGATCATGTGTCACCAATATTAACGTGCTATGTTGTGACTTATTCAAATCAAATAACAAATCAATAATGCGCTGACCATTGCCATGGTCAAGATTGCCCGTAGGCTCGTCGGCAAACAAAATCCTTGGCTGAGTAACAAACGCACGGGCAATAGCCACTCGTTGCTGTTCGCCGCCTGACAATTGATTAGGGTAATGACTGGCACGATGGGATAACCCCACCTTCTCTAACCATTCCTCCGCGACTTTTTTTGGTTGTACCACATCACCTAACTGAGCAGCGAGCATGACATTTTCTAATGCTGACAAACTTTGCACTAACATAAAACTTTGGAAAATAAATCCCACTGACTGACGACGTAAACTCGCACGCTGATCCTCATCCATTTTGTGCAACGGCTGATGATCCAAAACAATTTCACCGGTCGTAGGAGAGTCCAAACCCGCCAGTAATCCTAGCAACGTTGACTTACCAGCACCAGAGGGTCCTGTAATAGCGACTGACTCACCGGTGTTTACTGTAAACGAAACAGGCTTTAATATAGGTAACAATCCATCTACAGTAGTGACTGTTTTAGTCACCTTATTTAATACTAATAATTGCTCGGGAGTCATAGTGTGCGTTCAGTTCCAATAAAAATGTTAGGGTTGATATTATTACCCCTCTGGCTTATTTCAGATCACTGTTATGGCAACACCACCAAAGTATTAATGGTGGGCGATAGCCTTAGTGCCGCTTATCAAATGGAGAGTAATCAAGGTTGGATAGCCAAGCTACAAACAAAATTACATCCCAGTAATATTCTATTAATTAATGCCGCCGTGAGTGGCGATACCACCGACGGTGGGCTCGCTAGATTACCGCGATTACTGAATACGCACAAGCCAAGCCATGTTTATATTGAATTGGGCGGTAATGACGGATTACAGGGACACTCAACTAAAAAAATTTACAGTAATCTTGAAAAAATGGTGGCTCTAATAAGAAAACATAACGCTATTCCCTTATTGCAGTCTATGCGTATTCCAACAAACTACGGTGCGAGATACAACCGCATGTTTAACGGTTTGTATGAGCGACTTGCAGCAGAACAAGAGGTACAACTAATCCCTTTTTTCCTCGATGAGATCGCACTGAAACCAGAACTTATGATGGCCGACGGCATACACCCCAAAGCCGAGGCACAACCTTTAATTGCCGAGATTATGTATCAGCATTTTCATCAACTCGCCAATACCACGACAAGCGAGTAAAGAATAACATTAACTTCCATTGCGCTCCGTCGATACATAACCGGAGCCTGATTGGGATTGATTACATTGACTACTGTAATGGGTAATAGCGATATTGGTATTCGATATTTGTAACGAGTGCTGCTGCCAAGTAGCGTCGTAAACACTCACCAAACCATTGTACTCGGCTACTAGCTTCTGTAGTTGTTGCAATTGTTGATTGTAATATTTGGCTTCATCTTTACTGTATTCCTGCTTATCTTTGTTATCAGCAATATATTGCTCAGCCGGTGCTATTTTTGATTCCAACACTTCCAACAACGACAGTTGTTCAGTTAATAACAAAGACCGGGTTGATATATCAGACTTGGTTACTTCAATACTCTCAAACAATGCATGGCATTCATTTTTATCAATAACAGTAGTATGCGTTGAAAGTGAATCGGAAGAGGTCGCAACCGCCTCAAGCGCGCTTGCCGATAGCGATATTAAAGCAGTGCAAACAACAACAGTATGAGTAACAGTAAACTTTAATTGATTAAACATAGTTATCCTCCATGATAGCTATAATTAGTATAAACGGGATTTTTAAAACCCCAAATTTTTAAAAAAATTAATTACTACAGATATTACAAAGCCGCACGAGCGGAACAAGTAATTACCGTTTCATATCACGCGGGGATGAATGCCGTTTAATTAAAGCAAATCGTATTGCTCGTAAGGCGCGAATGGGTGATGAGCGGTGAGCAACGCGAACGAGGGATGCCCAATGGCATGCCGAGAGTGAAGAACAGTCGAGCTCTGCGAGACTATGGGGTGGTTGACCGCGAGATAGCATAGCATCCTGCACGTCACCCTTCGGGCCAGCCGATGGCTGTTCCCATTTGCTCCAAACAAATTGGGTCACATGGGGGTGATGAACGGGGAGCAACGCGAGCGAGGGATGCCTAATGGCATGCCGAGAGTGAAGAACGGTTGAGCTCTGCGAAACCATGGGGTGGTTGACCGCGAGATAGCATGGCCAGTTTACTGGCCCAGAAAGCAAAAAAGCCTACTCATAAAGTAGGCTTTTTCTTTCTTAGAATAGGCGTCTGGCAGTGTGCTACTTTATGCCGTGCATCCTGCACGTCACCCTTCGGGCCAG
>JBELHI010000093.1:0-8717 GCA_042091475.1 Alteromonadaceae bacterium | reverse complement strand
GGCTGCCGCAATAGCCCATGAATGATAAGCCTGGTGTAAGTAGTTACTAACTATCAAACCAGTACATACATTGGCATGGGTATCAATTTGAGCTGTCAAATAAGTACTTGTTGAAATGTTACCCGAACGGTGGTGGTCGGCGTAAAAAACCGGTATTTGCAATGCCAGTAACCGTTCCAAATCCATGTGGTTTTTTTCCATAGACACGTCTAGTACGGTTACACTTGTCGCAGTATCTGGTACCTGACATAGCAATTGAATATCACGTTTGACGCCAGTGACTAAATGGCTATCTCTGGGATTGTGTTTACGCAGTTGTAACAACGACAATACACCATCGGCGTCACCGTTAAATACATCATAGTGGTTGTCTGTCATCGTTTCCCCTACCATCCCTTTCCCGTCATTTTCTGTCAAAGTCAATAATTGTAATACACTAGAAGTAAGTAACTACCCACTGACCTTAGCAATAATGTCACGTTCAATGAGGGTCTCAATGATGGTATCAGTCAGTTCCTGCGGTGGTGTGTCGTGATTAACAATATGAATATCTGGATCAGTTGGCGCTTCAAATGGCGAGTCTATACCCGTAAACGATGTCAGCTCCCCCGCCCTTGCTTTTTTATACAATCCTTTGGGATCTCTAGCTTCACAAACCGATAACGGGGTATCTACAAACACCTCAATGTAGTCTTCACCTAAGTGTTTTTTTACCCGTTCACGTTCCATTTTAAACGGAGAAATAAACGCTGTTAATACGACTATGCCGGCATCACACATAAGCGACGCAACCTCACTCACACGGCGCAGGTTTTCAACCCTGTCCTGATCTGAAAAGCCTAAATCCTGATTAAGACCATGGCGAATATTGTCACCGTCTAATATGTAGGTTCTCACCCCTTGCTGATTGAGTATTTGTTCTAATTGATTGGCAATGGTGCTCTTACCGGAACCACTTAATCCGCTAAACCAAAGTACCGCTCCTTTATGGCCTTGAGATACTTCACGTTGCTGACGGGTAATACTGTGGTTATGCCAGACAATGGTCATATGAACTCCGAATTAGAAAGGAAAAATAATAGGTAACAAATACAATACTACAGCACTGTAAACAATCGACAGTGGAATACCGGCAATAATAAAGTCTTTAAACCGGTATTGACCAGCATTAAAGACAATCAGGTTAGTCTGATAGCCATAGGGGCTTAAAAACGAGGCACTGGCACCAAACGCGACGGCCATCACAAACGTCATAGGTGCCACACCCAAGCTAGTGGCAACACCATAAGCAAGAGGAAACATCAATGCGGCGGCGGCATTATTGGTTATGGTTTCGGTGATCAACAGTGTCAGTAAGTAAACACCGACCAACGCCATAAAAGGTGAAATATTATCGTTTGCCATTAACCAGTCGGATAAATGCTGTGTCAGCCCAGCACCTTCAAACGCATTAGCAAGACCCAGTGCTGATACTATGATAACGAGTAAGTCAAAGGGAAAGCGGCGTTTAACATCCGAGGCACTTAAACAGCCAGTCATCATCAGTAACAGCATAAAAAATAATAAGCCTTGCACAAGCGGCATCACATTCGTCACGGCTAACGTGACTATGCTTGAAAAGCCACCTAAAATAGCCAGTTCTTGCCACTGACTAAAGGGACGCTGAACCTGATGATCAGACACAAAGTAGAAATTTTTATCCAGATTGTGACGGCTGCCAAAATCGTTACCTGTCGCTAGCATTAAGCGATCACCAGCGGCGAGAGTGATCTCACCGAGCTTACCCGACAGATGGCTGCCATTGCGATGGATAGCCACCACAGCTGCATCAAATTTCGCTCTGAAGCCGGTTGATTTGAGTGTTTTGCCGGCCAGATCTGACGTATGCGCCAATATCACTTCAGTGACATTAGACCGCAACAAGCCGTTACTGTGAGCAAATAACGCTAAACCATCGAACTGTTCAAGTAACATGACCTTAGTCATATCTCCGGTGAAAATCAGTTTATCGCCAGCGGCAATTCTGTGGTGAGGACCGACGGGTGCAATTAACTTTTCAGCGCGTACAATCTCTACCAGAAATAGTCCATCTAAATCCCTCAAACCATTGTCTTGTATGCTCTTACCGATTAATGATGACGTGCCACTGACGGTCACTTCGGTCAAATACTGGTTGGCTTTGGGCATCTTGTGATGCGTTTTTGGTAACCAATGACTGGTCAACATTATCACCACTAAACCGCCAAGGGTGACAGCAATACCAATTGGTGCAAAACTGAACATTGACAGTGTAATACTGGTTTTTTCTTGTAAGAAGCTATTGATTATTAGATTGGTGGAAGTCCCTATCAGAGTCACAGTGCCACCTAAAATTGCAGCATAGGATAACGGCAGTAATAAACGCCGGCTGGGGTGTACACCACTTTTCTTAACCACACCCACCAGCGTTGAAACAACCGCTGTATTATTTAAAAAAGCTGAGGCAAAACTACTCACGACCGTCAGTTTAAATAAGGTGAAATGATAGTTGTTACTAATAATACGGGAAGACAACTGCCGCAAAAAAGCCGTACGCTCTAACGCGATTGACACTGACATCAACAACAGTAACGTCAGTAATCCTTGGTTGGCAATATTTGCTGTCAGAGTATTAGTATCAATAAAACCAGCACACCAACACGCCAATAATGCTATCGCAAATAAGCCTGCTGGCCGCACACGACTTACTACCAGCAACACCAGTAATGTGAGTAATATACCGCCATAAATAAACGCTGAATCAATCATCATTTACAACTTAGTGATATCTCTGGCATTCCAATGAGGGAAGTGCTTTCTTACCAACTGGTTAAGATCTCGCTCAAATTGGCTGAATTCGTGGGCTAGCTCTGGATTACTTGGGTCATTGGTCGTTGCTTGCTTTACCATGCCAGCACCGACAGTGCTGTTGGTTAAACGGTCAATCATAATGAATGAGCCCGTTTCACGATTGTCGAAATAAGGATCGACCACAACCTCTTCCGTTAAGTGCAACTGCACCATGGCGATTTCATTGAGTTGTAAGCTGTCGGCAGGACACTGTGTTAACGTATTAACGTCCACTTTATGGTCGATAACGGTCACTGTGGCGGTGGTCTTCTTTGCTGACAACTTAACAATATACTCTTTGTTTAGTACTAACGGGGATTCATGCATCCATACCAATTGCGCTGTTAACTGCGATGTAGATTGGATCTGGTCAGTATCTGCAACAATAACATCGCCGCGACTAACATCCACTTCATCCGCTAACGTCAAGGTAATCGCTTGCCCCGCACTGGCAGATTGTAATTCACCATCAAAGGTGACAATTTGTTTGATAGTAGTTTGGCGATTTGAAGGCAGTATCTTCACCGTATCCCCGACCGCCAATTGTCCACTCGCTAACGTCCCTTGGTAACCTCTAAAGTCAAGATCAGGTCGAGTAACGAGTTGTACTGGGAAGCGTGTGTTGGCAACTTCAGTACTAGTCTTCGGCGACAATGTTTCTAATAAGGGTAACAGTGCCAAACCACTATAATATGGTGTAAACGCTGAGATATTGACTACATTGTCACCATGCAATGCAGATATCGGGATAAACTGAATATCTTGGATATTTAATTGCTTAGCAAATTGTAAATAGTCAGCTTGAATTCTGTCATAAACGGTGTGGTCAAAATCAACCATATCCATTTTATTGATGGCAACAACAAACTGAGTAATGCCCAGTGAGTCACACAAATAACTGTGACGTTTAGTTTGCACTTGAACACCGTACCGAGCATCCACCAAAATAATCGCTACGTCGCTGGTTGAGGCCCCAGTGACCATATTGCGAGTATACTGCTCATGACCTGGTGTATCAGCGATAATAAATTTACGCTTGTCAGTAGAAAAATAGCGATACGCCACGTCAATGGTAATGCCTTGTTCCCGTTCGGCTTGTAAACCGTCTACTAATAACGCCAGATCTAACGCTTCACCAGCGTTACCCACTTTTTCATTATCTTGGTGTAGTGCCGTTAATTGGTCTTCATAAATCTGATGACTATCATGCAACAAACGTCCTATTAACGTCGATTTACCATCATCTACGCTACCGCAGGTCATAATGCGCAATAACCCTTTGCTTTGTTGACGCGTAAGATAACCTTGAATGCCTAACTGTTTCACTTCGTTTGCGGTATTCATTAGAAGTACCCCTCGCGTTTCTTCTTTTCCATTGAGCCAGCAGAATCATTATCAATGACACGACCTTGTCTTTCTGATGAAGTCGAAAGTAGCATTTCCTCAATGATTTCGGTAAGGGATGAAGCAGTTGATTCAACCGCACCTGTCAACGGATAACAGCCAAGCGTTCTAAACCTGACCGAGCGCATTTCAGGGACTTCACCGACGTTTAATGGCATACGTTCGTCGTCTACCATTATTAAGGTGCCATTGCGTGACACAACCGGACGGGGCTTGGCTAAATACAGCGGCACAATATCAATTTTTTCTTGATAAATATATTGCCAAATATCCAGTTCAGTCCAATTAGACAAGGGGAATACGCGAATACTTTCGCCAGGGTTAACCTCACTGTTGTAGTTATTCCACAACTCTGGACGCTGGTTTTTAGGATCCCACCGGTGGTGCTTGTCGCGAAACGAATACACTCGCTCTTTGGCGCGTGATTTTTCCTCATCACGTCGCGCCCCGCCAAATGCAGCGTCAAAGCCATAATGATCCAACGCTTGTTTCAAACCGACGGTTTTCATAATATCAGTGTGTTTAGCAGAACCATGGACAAAGGGGTTTATGTTCATGGCTAAGCCATCAGGATTTTTGTGTACGATTAAATCGAAGTTATAGTCTTTAGCGACTTGATCACGAAAGGCTATCATGTCTCTAAACTTCCAATTGGTGTCTACATGCAACAATGGAAATGGAATTTTGGCAGGATAAAACGCTTTCCTGGCTAAATGCAGCAACACCGTTGAATCTTTTCCAATAGAATAAAGCATCACAGGCTTTTCAAATTCAGCAGCTACCTCTCGCATAATTTGAATGCTTTCGGCTTCAAGTTGTTGTAGGTGCGTTTGGTTCATAGCATTACCCAGCGTAGAAAGAGTAAATTTAAAATACTATATTCTCAAAAGCATGGTAAATGCCTTTAGGATATTACTTATTAGAATAAGTGGTTTTAGCTTTTTTAGGCTCTTTGATTAATATTTTATACCGTACGTTAACGGTACCCCTTCACCCACAAAAAAGCCACTCAAAAGAGTGGCTTTGTCGTTATTAAGAGAGCTTTATCAAGGTTATTGTGGTTCAACAAACTCAATCTTGAAGCCAAAGGCGTGATCACCCACTTTCTTAGATGGCATGGTGATCTGTAGACCGTCACCCGCTTGCTTCCAAGTTACGTCACCGTCGAAGCCTAACATGCTGACATTTTTCACTGCCGACAAGCGGTAGTTAGTGGTAGTAATGTTTTCAATTGTCACTACCTTATTTGCACCTGGCCATGCCAGTACGTAAGCATAAACGAAGCCGTCTTTCTTAGTAAAACGAATGTCACCTTTCTTGAACGGTGAACGAGTCGCTTTATGAGGTACTTCATTGGTGTGCCCTTCGCCGAAGATATACCAAGGACGTGAACCGTAGATCCCTTCGCCGTTAGCTTTCATCCAGACACCCATGCCTTTCAATACTTCAGTGGTTTTTTCATCCAAAGTACCGTCAGCTTTGATGGGAACGTTAAGCAACATGTTACCGTTTTTACTAACGATATCTAACATTTTGTCAATGACCATGTTAGCGTCCATGTAACCATGTGGCCATTCAGTGTTATAGCCCCAAGGACCAATTGAATCATCTGTCTGCCAAGGCTCAGGAAGAATATGACTTGCTTTACCACGCTCGTAATCAAGGGTCGTCATGCCGTCAGCATGTAGTCCCTGCCAAGGACGTGCTTTAGTTGCCATTACAGCTTCCAATTTACCGCCATTCGTTTTTAAGCTGTTGTTGTATAAATAAGAAATAACATCCATACCGGTTTGACCTGCGTCATCACCACGGAATGGTACTGCACAGTCAAAGTAGAAATGGTCAGGATCGTATTTCTCAATCAGATCTTTCATCCGTGCAGCCCACTGATCACGCCACCATTTTGGAGCATTTTCAGGCGCACGTTTATGTGTGTCGTCATGCTTAGGGAAGTAAAAGCCGTCATAGGCTTCGTTATCACCGTCATAAGGTACGCCGGCTTTAGGCCCTTTTGTATCGGACTGATTGGCGACATTTAACCAACTGTAAGCACGTGACAAATGGGTAGTAACACCAAAGCGTAAACCGTGATGTTCGGTCGCCTTTTTCCACTCACCAGTGATATCGCGTTTTGGACCCATATTCACTGAGTTCCACTCGTGGTGTTTTGAATCCCACAGATCAAAGTTGTCATGGTGGACAGCCGCTGGCGAGAAGTATTTTGCACCCGCTTCTTTAAATAAACCCACTAATGCCATTGGATCCCAATTTTCTGCTTTCCACAAAGGAATGAAGTCTTTGTATCCAAATTCAGACGGATGTCCGTATGTTTCTAGGTGATGTTTATATTCTTTAGTACCTTCAATATACAACTTACGTGCATACCACTCGCCACGTTCAGCAACAGAATAAGCACCCCAGTGCATATAGATCCCAAGCTTCGCATCGCGGAACCATTCTGGTGTTTGATATTGCTGTAGTGATTCAACTGTGGCATCAAATGATGCAGGATGAGTCGCAGTCTCTGCTACTGCGACTGTCTCAGCCTTTACTTCAGCGGCTGCGGTATTGCTTTCGCTATCAGTGCAACCTAGAGCCAAAGACGCTAGGGCCAAGCCCAAAGCGACGCTTAATTTACTTTTGATCATCGTATTACAATCCATCTGTTTTGATTTTTATATATAATACTCAGCCTGACAATCAATTCAATCAAATTATGTAAAGATTATGTAAATCTAGTGACGATTAGGTTTCAAATTGTCACTTGTTAATCCAAATTTTTTCGGGTCACGCATCACATCCCTTATGGTGCTGTAGTGAGGGAAACGACGCCAGCTAAAGTCTTTTTTATCACCTTTTTTCAATTCCGTTTTGAAACGGACTAAGAAGGTCCAGTCACTGCGCCCATAATGTGCCAGCCCCCAATTGAAGCCTTGGCCGTCTTCCGGATCATCAAATTTATCAGCAATATAAGCGCCGCCAGCTGGCGGTAGATCCTCTAACTTACTCATGACACGAAAGTTAACACCGTCTTCGGTGTATTGTACCGTGTCTTTTTCTGGTCCTGCCCAATCGACAATCGCAGCAATACCTTTACCCCACGGCCATACCCATATTTCATGACCGCTATTAGTAATAGGATTTAATGGACTTTTAATATAAGGCCCTTCAGGATGATCAGCCACAGCAACGCCCCATTTAGAATCCGCCCACATCACATCACCAATGCCGTGGCCTTTATAGTACAACCAATATTTCCCCCAACGCGGTATAACGGCTGGGTCATGCACCATGCGACTGTCCCAACTGCCTTTTTCAACAGCCACTAAACGATTTTCCCATTTTGGGTGAGGCTTCCATTTGCCATCTTTGGTAGGTGCCAAAATTGGCTTGGGTAACTTAGTCCATGGACCTTTTGGTGATGACGCTTTTGCCATAGCCACAACATTAATTTCATAACCTGTTTTACTCTCCGCTTGATAAGTGAGGTAATAGTGCCCCTCAGCAACCAGAATGTTGGTGGTAAACACGCTATAATCATCATACTCACCATCGTTGCCACGTGTTACAGCAGGCCCCTGCTCTTGCCAAGCGTTACCGTCTTTACTCGTCGCATACCAAATATCAGCATTACCCCAACTTAACTTTGTATCGTTAGTTTTGGTATACCAAACATAATACAGACCATCCACCTTAATGATCGAACTTGGATCACGGCGATGTACCCCCTTTTCATAGCCAAGGCCTGTGACTGGCTCATAACTAAATCTTGCATATAAAGGATTTTGACTATCATCCATTGTGTGGCGAGCCATTGCCGCGCTCTTAGGTGTTGACGGTGTTGTCAACTCGGTCAATGAACAACTAGTGAGCCCTAAAACACTGAGAATACTCAAGCCAATGATAAATACTTGTCGCAACATAATGTCTCCATAACGAATATCGCACTTTGTAAATTGTTAACAATAAGTGTACTGTTTTTTGCAGATATGTGAAAGCGCTATTAAACATTAATCTGCATGGGTTAAGGAAATCAGATTCTGTACTGGGACTATCGGTTTTTAGTGTTGCTTTAAATCAGAATAGAAATAGATGTGAGGTCAATGCCAGCCCTTTAAAAACATAGCTGTCACAACACGCCGAAGGCTCAGGTGAGTGCAAGTAGCCAATAAATAATGATTGTTGGCGCTATTTTCAATTCATGAAACGACTCAATAAGCATTGAAAAATCAACACAAACGAAAAAGCGATCGCAAGGATCACTTTTTACAATTGGCGCTAGAAAGTTGAACGTATTACAAACACTCAAAGTGTTTTGTATTCCTTTCTTAATGTCACACTAATTATTGGGTAACACTTAAAACAATAATATACGCAGACTACTTATTTGTTTTTAAGGGTGTACTCTTTCAGTGTTAACTCACCATCTTTGTTTTTGTCACGAC
>JBELHI010000092.1:1567-8730 GCA_042091475.1 Alteromonadaceae bacterium | reverse complement strand
GAATCCAATATTCTAGAACACTATTCACATCGAATTCATACGCCCCAATATCAGGTTGTGCCCCTGCAATAGGATCATTTAACGCCAAGGTATCACCAATGTTACCGAGACCTTTCGGCACAGCAACATTATTTAAACCAATGATGGGAATAGCTACTTCAACCCCTTGGTCAATGAGATCCGTTGCCGTTGCCTTAGGGCGGAAATCAAAGTTTTTAGGATCCCGTAGCCTGCTTGCAACGGTATCGCCTGCCACTCGTGTTTCAAATTGTCCTTTTCTCAATGAACCAGCCGCCGGATCAAAATTGGGTAGCGTTTTCACCTCACCAAATCCATTCCAGTTAGCCGCCATGTACTCCGGTTTGATGAGCAAAGGAACTGCAATATGGGGGTCCGATGAAATACCACTCGACGCATTATTATATAAATGAGAATGTGCATTTTCAGCCGCCATCGCTAAACCGTTTTCGTCCAAATCTGGATTGCCATCTTTGTCCTCGTCCATAAACGATGTTGACGTCAATTTAAACATGGTTTTACTGGGTTGATGGGGATGTACCGTCGTATTGTTGGTAACGATATGATAATCCCCTTTGACGTTACCGTGTGCCGCAACATTCATTGCTACTTGGTGATGATCGACACCGCCTACCCCATCGTTTCCGTCCCATCGACCGAGACCTTTCAATGCATCCACTGCCCAGATATGGTGACGTTCGGTACCGTTACTGGCACCATTTTCAAAGTTACCACCTTTACATTGGAAAGCCGTACCATCTTGCTGGAAGTAACCAAATTGCGAAACGTGAGACCAAGCAACATCAACACTACCGTGCTTCAACATAACCTTTGAACCATTAGTGTGCATGGTATTTCTAACGAACGATGAATTACAGTTGCTGTTCATCAAAATCATCATTTGCGCAGAGCCCGTATAACTCCAATGATGAAACAGGTTATTGATAAAGTGGTTGTTATCATTTTTACAACCACTCGAACCATTCATATCAATCATGGCATCACTGTGAGCAAACACATTATTACGGAGCAGATAATTCTTTCCTTTCAGACGAATTGCCCCCTCACCAGAGGATGAGCCGGCCTTGTCGCCTTTATGTAGTTGGTCTTCACCTTTATAACTGTGTAATCCAAGCATCCTTGGATACCAAGAGGGATAGAGGAATTGGTTATCTTCTATGGTGATATCAGTACAATCTTGTTCGCACTTAATCGCGGTGCCAAAGAACGTTAAACCACGTAATGTAATATGACGGCTAGCCGTTAGATCCATCCCCCAAGACTGGGTTTTTCCGCGAATATCGCTACCTGTGGGGTCCTGACCATCTTCTGGCCATAGCCAAATTTCATGGCTATCTTTGTCGTAATACCACTCTCCAGGCTGATCCAAGGCATTTTTATGCTCTACCATAAAATAGCCCGTATTTTGGTCATGGGGGTCCACCACGGAACGATGCGTTAATCTGTTAGTTCCTGCCTGATGTCCGTCAGGTTCAATATTTCTAGAGAACTGCGTTTCCGAATGGTAGTTTAAGATCAATGAACCACCTGAAAAACTGAGGGGGTTTCCACCCAGGTCGTTTGCTGGTAAATCAGAGAGATCGTGATAGGCAGGGTTATTGTCAAGATGGTGAAGGTTATAGCCTGAGGTTTTAGAGGTTAATACCGACGAATCATATCCAGCATCTTTCTGCGACACCCAGCTGGTTTTCATGAATGCCCAAGTACCGCCCATATCCCACCATGAGTTGTCCAACGGTGTGCGGTTATCACTTTTAAAACGAATCGGCTCAGACGGGTGGCCCTGGGATCGATCATAATTTGGCCAACGAGCCGGGATCATCATCTTGTAGTTGCCATCCGAGCTTTCATTAGCAACCCACAGTTGCCACACCCCTTGGACAACGCTGCCATCTTCACTGTCGGTTGCACCGTCAGCGGCGGTAAATAAATCGGGGTTAATCGTTGTTTTGTAACAATTATTGAGACACGCAGGGTGTCCACCATCAGTTAGCGGAACCCAAGTCGCCGCACCCAGTTCAGAGAGACTGCGGCTGCCATCAATGACGACCTCTTCACCTTGATATGCGGTAATCGTGATTGGGTTATTGCTATTTCCATTAATACCAGAAAAATCAATCACTTCGTGATAACGCCCTTCACGAAGATAAATTATATCACCGGGCGAAGCCTGATTTAATGCCTTGTTAAGAGTCTTATAGGGCGCTGATTGTGTTCCGCTGTGGGAGTCATCTCCGGCCGGACTCACAAAACGATCAGCAGCCATAACAACACTAATACAGCTAAACAGCGAGAGAAGAGACAAAACCACAACAGGGTTTGCTTTTATCCTCATGAGTGAGCTCCAAATAAAAAAGTTTGATTTTACAAGTTGATAACATTTTTAACATGAGGTTAAGGGAGATTTGAAAGGGATTTACAAAACTTTACTCGTTAACGAAAACGCACCGCTGAGTAGCAGTGCGTTTTTTTAGCAGTGATTTAGTATTTAATTACCAGTGTATTCAATCACTAATTCTGGAACCATACCTGACTCAATCGCGGCTACATCACGTTTTGAACGATGAGCATTTCGCTTCACCGCAAACGTCACCGTATGATTAAATGTCGTCGTGGTGACATCAAAGCCTTGCCAAGTCTCACTGGCAATATTTTGTGTATCTAATGCCGCAGCTGTATAACTTGGCTTACTGTTCCATGTCATAGTGCTAGCATCCCAAGTTGAATCCAACACGCTATGAACCGTGACATTATTGACATTGCTCTTGCTACTATTACGGTACAGTCTCAATTGAGCAGAGGTCACGGTACCAGAAACCGATGACAAATCAAATTTGATGTAAGTAATCTGATTCGCAGAGCTGGGGTCAGTCGGATTTGGCGCCGTTCTGATTTTCAACTTTGAACTTCCCTCAAAATTTGAGTTTGGTGCTGTCGAATCAACATAGGTATCTTCAACTGCATACAAAGTAACGGTCACAGGTCCAAGACTTAACGATGGATCTGTACCATCAAGATACTCTTGTAAATTACTGATGCCGTCTGCATCAAAGTCACCCGCAGCGTCATTAACCGACGTATTTAATCCATAGAAAGATTCCCATGAGTCACTCATACCGTCTTGATCATCATCAGCTAAAGAGACATTAATGATTTGTGTATCGTTAGACTCTTGACCAAGAGCATCAACGGCACGCACAGCAAATTGATAGGTTGCACCTAAATTCATGCTGTTATCCGTATACACTGGATCAATCAATACATCGACATTACGAGGGAAATCATAACTATCCTCATGGTGATCACGGCGATACACATTGTAACCAACCACATCAGCTTCTGGACTTGCATTCCAAGTAAGTGTTAACTCACCTTTAAAATCTTCAGTCTCCAAGCCTGTCACTGGTTGAGGTGGTAAATCAGTCACGGCGTCGCTATATACAATAATCAGCTCTGGGGCAATTTCAGCACTCGGATCAGTTGCCTGGGCGGCCGTTTCTGCTTCAATGGTTTCAATCAGCTTCTTGTTACCACAACTGTCTGATTCATGAGCTTTCAATGCAATTGCCAAGGTTTGTTGATCAGCTATCAAACCTTCTGTTACATTAAAGTCGCCCCAACTGCCTTCATAGATCTTATCCACAAACGCAAGCTCTGTGTCGCCAGGTTGAGGAATGATACCTAAGGTATCTGCATCATTGTATGTTAGGGTTGTAGGATCCCATTGATGATCAACCACATACGCGCCCGTTTCATTGGTGGTTCCTGCGCCAAGGTTACGCTTCACTCGCAATACGGCTGATTGGATATTGCCTTCAATTTCACTCAAATCAAAGGTGAAATAACTCACCCGAGTGGCTGCATTACTGCTACTACTTGGGGTACACAACTTCAACCCCGAGACACCATTGAAGTTAGTGGTAGACTTTTTCGAGTCAATGTAAGTATCGGCTAGAGGCTCCAGTACCACGGTTATTTCCTCAGCCGGTACCTGAACACCAAATGACCACAGTTCGCCGGCAGTTTGAATACCGTTAAGGTCAATGGTATCCACTCGCCAAACATAATTTTGATTTGGCGTTAATCCGCCAGGACTACAGATATTTTTGAGATGCGTGAAGCCGGATTCAATGGCAGGTAAACTATCCGTGCTGCGGCCTTGAGCGAACGCATTGTCACCCTCAAAACGACAAACCTCAGCCAGTGAGCCTTCGCTAGCCCCAAGATAGACTACGTGGGCCACCGCATTTTGAGCCGGTAACCACATTAAATCAGCATCCACTTTAGCCGTCGCTGTTCCGTCACGCGGTACAGCCATGGTTGCTTGTGATTTAGATCGGTATCCGGGTATCCAATACTCCAAGCCATTACTAGAATCAAATTCATACGCACCAATGTCGGGTTGACTACCTGCAACCGGATCATCTAATGAAATAGTGTCGCCAATCGCGCCCAAGCCCTGAGGTACCGCCACACCATTCATATCAATAATGGGGATCTGCGTGACAACACCCTGATCAATCAAACCCGTTGCTGTTGCCTTCAGTCTGAAATCAAAGTTTTTAGGATCACGTAAACGGCTAGCAACCGTGTCACCCGCAACGCGAGAATTAAACTCACCAAAACTTAGAGGACCCGCATTAGTATCAAAATTTGGCGCTTGTCTTAGTTCACCAAAACCATTCCAATTACTTGCCATGTTAGATGGGTTTATGAGCAATGGCAGTGGTGAATGAGGATCGGAAGAGATACCGCTCGAAACATTGTTGTAGAGGTGAGAATTGGCATTTTCTTCGGCTTGAGCAATGCCATTAGTATTAACATCAGGTTGTCCGTCGCCATCAGCATCAAGCCAACCGGAGGCAGTCAACTTAAACATAGTTTGACTGGGCTGAAGTGGGTATACCGTGGTGTTGTTAGAAACAACGTGATAATCCCCTTTAATGTTACCGTGGGCAGCCACGTTCATAGCTACTTGGTGGTGATCCAAACCACCCACACCATCATTGCCGTCCCAACGACCCAGGCCTTTCATTGCATCAACTGCCCAAATATGATGTCGCTCAGTACCATTACTTGCGCCATTTTCAAAATTGCCACCTTTGCACTGAAAAGCAGTACCATCTTGCTGGAAGTAACCAAACTGTGAAACATGGGACCAAGCCACATCTACACTACCATGCTTTAGCATTACCTTAGATCCGTTGGTGTGCATGGTGTTACGGACAAAACTAGAATTACAATTACTGTTCATCATGAACATCATCTGTGCCGAACCCGTATAACTCCAGTGGTGAAATAAGTTGTTGATAATGTGATTATTATCATTAGCACAATTGTTTGCACCGTTCATATCAATCATTGCATCACTGTGGGCAAAAATATTATTACGCAGTAGGTAATTTTTACCCTTCAAACGTATTGCACCCTCACCAGATTCAGCGCCTGCCTTGTCCGTTTTAGTTAAATTATCTTCCCCCTTGTAACTGTGTAGTCCGAGCATACGTGGATACCAAGACGGATAAAGGAAGGTATTATCTTCAAGGGTAATATCACTACAATCCTGTTCACATTTGACTGCAGTTGCAAAGAACTCTAATCCCCGTAGCGTAATGAACTCACTGCCTGTCATGTCCATCCCATAAGACTGAGTTTTACCGCGTATGTCAGTACCTGTTGGATCAAGTCCATCTTCGGGCCACAGCCAAACTTCGTTGGTGTTTTTATCAAAATACCACTCCCCCGCTTGGTCCAGAGCATTCTTATGTTCAACCAAAAAGTAGCCACTATTTTGATCATGGGGATCAACGACAGAGCGGTGAGTAATGGTATTGGTTCCAGCCTGATGACCGTCCGCTTCTATAGCCCGAGAAAACTGTGTTTCTGAATGATAATTTAGAATTAAGGAGCCACCAGAAAAGTCTAGTGGCAGACCACCTAAATCATTGGCAGGTAAATCAGCTAAATCATGATACGCCGGGTTATTTTCCAAATGGTGAAGGTTGTAACCTAGGCTCGATGATGTGGCTATGGTTGCATCATAATTGGGATCTTTTTGCGCCACCCAACTGTTTTTCATAAATCCCCAAGTTCCTCCCATATCCCACCATGAGTCATCCACCGGGGTGCGATTATCTTGCTTAAATTGCATCGTGCCTGTTGGGTGATTGGTGCTTAAATCATAATTAGGCCAGCGCGCAGTAATCATCATTTTATAGCCACTCTCGGTTTCAGCAGAAGGTGCCCACAATTGCCAAATTCCTTTAACAATTGTGCCATCTTCACTGTCCTTTGCACCGTCAGACTCATCCATTAATGCCATATCAAGGGTCGTTTTATAACAGTGATTTAAACAATTGGGATGTCCTGCGTCAGTTAATGGGACCCAGCTTCCAGCCCCTAAACTAGATAATGAACGAGAGCCGTCGATAACTACGCGTTCCGATTGATAAGCTGTAATGGTAATGGGGTTGCCTTGCAGGCCACTTTTATCGTTGAAATCTACCCTTTCGTGGTAGCGTCCTTCCCGCAGGTAAATTGTGTCACCTGGATTAGCGATATCAATAGCCTTTTGAAGTGTTGCCAATGGGGCATTGAGTGAACCTGAATGATCATCATTTCCAGATACTGAAATATACAAATTAGCAGCGCTTACTCCGCTATTCATAAATACCAATGATAGACTGAGAGCCAACATTTTTCGGCAATGTTTAACTGACATAGTTTTTCTCCATTGTGTTGCGAAATTAAAAAACAAACATAATTGCAACATCCAGTTAACACTTGTGACCGCTCAAAAAAAAGACAATTTACAAACTTTACATACTGCAATGTATAACTATTTAGATGTACATTAAATCCCTTCAATCACTATGCTATACAGCGTTGTGACAAATCATAAAAATGCTGATAACTATGAACTCTTACATCTTATTTTTAGCCATTTATGTATTTGAGTAACGTCAGAGTCAGCGCTTTTACTATACAAAAAATAGCCTTGGAGTATTTTGGTATAGGCTTCTATTCACTGTCGTATTGCGACGGCTAACAATAGAGGTAACAATGATTTCTCGGCCATTCGTAACGGGTAAGGTTATGGATTGCCGAAGGAGTTGAACAGCCCC
>JBELHI010000092.1:0-1467 GCA_042091475.1 Alteromonadaceae bacterium | reverse complement strand
AAGGCTACTTTTACCGTAAACTGGTGACGATGACCCGTTTCAGAAAACCATACAAACAATACAGACTCATTGTGTGGCAAACGTATCTACACCCGTATAACAGGAAACAAAAACGGTTATAGCCAGTCGGCTTTGAGGTTATTATAATGCGCTACAATCGCGGCTACTGACATTTGAAGTTCCGACTCATGGGCGTTATCCTTTAGCTGCAAATCCAACTGTGTAGCCAAGCTGCTCAAGGTAGTGAAACCAAATGTCGCCGCGGAGCCTTTTATCTTATGACTAATCGTTAACATCTGTTGAATATCATGATCGCCCCATGCCGAATGCAGTTGTTCAATATCCTTACTGGCACCGTGTAAGAAAGCGCACTGTAATGGACGCATTTCTTCTTCGCTAAACAGTATCTCACTGGCTGAATGATCAACACTGTAAGGAGCAAGCGCGTGGGCGAACAAACTATAATCGATAGGTTTCGCGATGTAATCACAAAAACCTAACGCCACATATTTGTCTATCTCATGGGGCATCACGTTGGCTGTAATGGCCATCACAGGTGTGTTGTTACCAGACGCACGGATCTGCCTAAACGCTTCAAGACCATCAACAATAGGCATTTGAATATCCAATAAAATAATATCAAAAGCCATCAATTGACAAGCATCAATAGCGCCTTGACCATCCCTCACTGCATGTACGTTAAAGCCCATTTTTTCCAAAATCAACGTGATCAGTTCACGACTATCTTGCTGATCTTCCGCAAGTAATACATCACCATGTAATGATGTAATCATAGCTTCGGCTTGTATATTGGCGATGTTCGCAATAGATATTTGCTCAGTGGACATTACCCACTCGGCATAATCAGGCACTGCGCAGGGTAACGTCAAACAAAACTGACTTGCCGAATGACCGTCGCTTGAAACATTGATCTCTCCTCCCAATGCATTCACAAGATAATGACAAATAGTCAACCCCAAACCCGTACCACCGTAGACTCGTTCGCTGCGGTTATCTAATTGATGAAACGGCATAAAAATTTCATCAAACTGCTGGTTGTCAATACCAATACCCGTATCGGAAATAGTTACCACTAACTTGTTATCAGTGTAAGCCACGGATAAACCGACAGTCCCCTTGGATGTAAACTTAATCGCATTAGACATCAAATAAGTTAATATTTGGCGCAATTTATTACTATCCACAGACGTCATATTGGGTATAGGAAAACAATAATCAATACAGCATTTGAGACCTTTTTCATCTGCTAATTGGCGAAAATTATCGCCAATAACAGTGAAAAATGGAAACGTGAAAAGATCTTGATAAGTGATCTCAATAGGCTTGGATTCAAGTGTTGTAAGGTACAAAATATCATCAATCACTGCTAATAACTGCTGACTATTTTTATGGATAACATCACAGGCGTGAGTACGTTGTTGCGGATTAAGTATGTCGAGCTTTAAG
>JBELHI010000091.1:0-8855 GCA_042091475.1 Alteromonadaceae bacterium | reverse complement strand
GAAAAAGCGAATTGTAACGCTCGCTTAAATCAGGCCGTTCAACAAATAGTAAAGTCAAACAATAACCTAACTATTCTTTATATGTGGGTGTCCATGATTAGTTTGATTAGTTACTTTTCATCCATGCACTAAAACCCATGATTAGCTTGCCAATAATGCTTTCACTGGGTTTTCATAAGTTCGGGAAACGGGCACGACAAGATCGCTTTCGGTTTTTAGAAACAATTTTCCTTGCTTGCGTTTTATATCCTTAATTGTGTGACGAGCCACCCACCAAGAGCGGTGGGTTTGCATGCCGTCTGCGTCTGCAAGGCTTTTAATGGCATCGGATAACCGCATCAATATCAGCTCTTCACCAACACTGGTGTAGACTCGTAGATAATGGTCTTCTGATTTGATGGCCAGCAAGGTTGAGTGGTGATGCTTGAGTGTCAGGCGCTTAAGGAACTGGCGCTCTAATTCGCCTGTTGTTTTGGCTTTGTTTTCGTCACTACTTGCAGTATTAGGGGGCGAATTGGGGTCACCTACATTGAGATCTCGGGCTATTTGAGCACCCACAATAAAGTAACCAAGAAAAATTAATATTGCTGAGATTACGAAGACATATCGATACTGCAGTAACCAGAATTGAAAGCTCCAGTCGAGACCGTAGTTATGGTCGTATGCGGCTAAAACAAAGGTCACGGGAATGGACATTAATACCACGACAGATGATAGCTGAAGCAGCAGCGAGCGTTTGACGAGCCAGCGATTAATCACCAAGGGAAGTAATAAACCTGCCGATAAATTTCCCACTAGCATGGTAGATACCCAAAACACAAAGCTGTTAAAAAATGGCATCTCGTTAGTATTGTAGATCCCTAAAAAAGCACAAAGCCCACCAATCAAAACGGAATTGATTAACCCATGCAGAAAATACTTACGAATCAGTACCATTTGTATCCTGTATTTCGCGAATCGCGAAATGAAAACCCTATCAATTCACGAAGTATTCCTATCAATTGACGTAAATTCAATAGTGTAGTGACATTTTTTTGAATTAGGATTCGGTTACCGTAATCATTACAAGGAAACGTTATGTTCATACAAAATCCTGAGCTTTTCTCTTGGTTAAACGCGTTGGCAATGCTGGGTTGGGCTTTACTTATTTTTTGCCCCAAGCGCTGGCATTGGCTAGTGGTAACAACGGGGATGGTTATTCCATCCCTTATTGGGCTTGTCTATGGTGGCTTAATGTTTTCACATTTCACCAGTGTTGAGGGAGGGGGGTATGGCTCACTTGCGCAGGTTCAGGCATTAATGGCCAATGAGTCCGTAGTGGTGGCTGGATGGTCTCATTACTTGTGTTTTGATTTGGTAATTGGCACCTTGATTGCCATTGAGGGAGATAAAAGAGGCGTGCACCGCCTTGTCCAAATCCCCATGTTATTGGCGACCTTCATGTTTGGACCAGTGGGGTTATTGCTATTTTTTCTGTGCATCACCTCGTTTTCAGTGCTGAAACTGACCAAGGATGAAGTATGAAATTGTTTACTCCGCAACAACTTTGGGTTCAAAGTTCAATATTGATATTAGCTTTCGTGCCCATTTTGCTGGTGGCTCACGGTATTGATCTGCGTCAGTATAATGATTTGGGCATTTGGGTGAAACCCCTCAAATTTCATGTTTCCGTGGCGTTGCACTTACTGACATTTGCAGTGGCAGTGCACTATTTGCCAAGCAAAATGAAACACTCATCTTGGTTGCTGGCCATTGCGGTTACTTCTACCGTCGCTACTTTGTTTGAGGTGTTCTTGATTGATATGCAAGCCTTTCGCGGTGTTGGTTCACATTTTAATCTTAGCAGCGCGTTTAATATCACGGTATACAGCTTAATGGGGATTGCAGCCCTGTTGTTAACTCTACCTGCTTTAATTCTGGGTCTTGTTTTTATTCGCGTACCCACAACACACACGCTTACCCCAGGTATCAAGTATGGGATTGTACTTGGCTTGATTATGGGTTGTGTATTGACCTTAACCATTGCCGGCTATATGTCATCACTGCCCACGGGTCATTGGGTTAATGCACCAGCAACGGATCAAGGTGGTGTCCCCCTCGTTGGCTGGACAAAACAAGGTGGTGACTTACGTGTGCCTCACTTCTTTGCCACCCATCTGATGCAAGTTTTACCTTTGTTGGGGTGGGTGGTTGATCGTCAGTTATCGCTATCAATTCGTCAGGCAAAAGTCAGTATTGTCACGGCAACTGTTGGCGGTGTTACTCTGACTTTGTTTACCTTGTTTCAAGCGTTGGCGGGGATCCCCTTTATTGCTTTGAGGTAGCAGGCTTGATGCATAAAAAAATACGGAAATACAGAATCCCCATTTATATTCAAGAGTGTCCTTTTTTCCGTCTACTCTTGTTTCTGTGCTAACTTTTCTTGAATGGCAGTCTTGACGAAATTATTTAAGTTAGTGTTCATTGTCTGGGCTTTAAGTAATGCTTTAGCGTGTAATTCAGCGCCAACTCGCACGTTAAACGAACCCTTACAGGGTTTGTCGGGAACAATCCCATGCTCTGAACAGTACGCTAAATAATCATCGACACTATTTTCAAACGCCTGACGCAATTCAGGCATAGTATCTCCCTCATAAGTCACCAGTTGACGGATGCCAAATAACTTACCGAACAGGGTGTTATTGTCGGTATCCGGCTCAATGGTGCCCATGTATCCCTGGTACTGAAAATAATTCATAACTGCCCCTTTTGTGAAAGGTGAGATTTTACAGCTTTTAGGGCTCCGCCCTTTAAGTAATTTTCTGGGTGTGGTTTGTGCAAATGTATGCGATTTGATGTCTCGCTCTGGTCTTGGAACACCACTCTGCTTCCCGCGCGTTCGTGCATTTCATATCCTAGCCTCAATAATATGTTAACTAGCTCCTTCCAAGGAAACGTCTTCGCTTGTTTTAGTTTGTTTACTTGTGCTTGCAGATTACCCATTGCACCCACCCACAATTTAAAAACTAACTAATCATAGATACATAGTCAAATAATGCGACTGAAAATAGTTGCTCACAGGGATAATTTTCATTAAAAAGGTATTACAACAATCTTTTTAATCTTAAAAATATTGGACACCTATTAATGCTTCCGCATTTATCTTTCATGGCTAGAACACATACTTTAAACATAAAAAAGCGAGCCGTTACGCTCGCTTACAGTAGGGTATTCAATACATGGTGTATAAAACAGTAATCTAATAGTTCTTCATCTTTGGGTTTTCCGTATATTCCAAACTTATCTGGGGATCTAATTTATCGTGTTAATTGTCATCTTGTAAGTCGCCGCTATTACTCAAGGGTTAGCGCTTGTCTGTCAACGATGAAGTCAAATGTCATGTCGGATAAGCCTTTGCCATCTACGATTGCGTCCCATGCGCCGTGCCCCTTGCCATATAAGGTGACAAGTTCGTTGTGTACGCCAATGGTGTCGTATATTTGTTGGAGTTCTATTGCTTCCTCATAGGGCGTCACCGGGTCGTGCTGATCCCCATGGGCCATAAACAATTCAGGATCATTGCTGTCGTAGCTACCATACTGTTCCACATTGTAAACCATTTCAAAAACATCTAATTTCACATTGGAGCCCCAGAAATATACCATGCTCTTCACGGCATAAGACTGGTCGAGGTTTGTGGTAGCAAGGGTTGGGTCATCGCTTATGGAGATTTCATCTCTAAAATCTTGTTGATCGGTAATACCCAAGGCAACCGTGGTAATCGCACCCGCTGAAGCGCCCCCCACTGTGATGTAATCAGTATTTATATTGTAGTTACTGGCGTTAGCCACTATCCATCTAAGGGCAGCTTTTGAATCTCTCTGAGCGGTATACATAGCAATACTTTGTTGAAATTGCTTTATTGTCTCTGCCCCCAGTAGTGCATTCTCAATCCACTCTTGGGGTGCAAAGCCTTTGTAGTAGGTGAGTACTTGCTCTCTGGTCATGTTTTGTATTACACCAAGCTCTTCTGTTGTTCGGTAATCAACAGATGTAAATACCCAGCCCCTTGAGGCATAAAAGTTTGCCATCTCAACGATTTCAGGCTTAGTTTTTGTGCCACCAGTAAATCCACCACCGTGAATAAACATAAACACGGGTCTATTGGTAGACTCATTATCGGGGTAGTAGATATCTAGTTTCAGCGGTAGTGCAAACGCCGTGGTGCTAGAATTGCTATGACTTAGACCTTCTGCGTAGGTGATATCTTCACCCGTGACCACTGTATACGTGGCGTCCATTTTAACCGTTGGGATATCATTTTCGGGTGTGGGCTCGGTGGTTGTTGTGTCGTTATCACTAACGACTGTTGAGCCATTATCTGGGGTTAATTCAAGATTAGAGGAGTCATTATCATTGTTGTCACTGCAAGCGAACAATAGTTGTGATGCCAAACATAGGGCTAGTAATTCTGTTTTTTTCAATAGCACAGGCTAATACCTCGACAATAAATTCTTTAGACAATGTAATCGCGCGTTTTAGTGTCATGCGCTTCCTATTTGTTAGGGATTAGTGCGATTACAAACTTCGTTGTTATTACCATGACGATGTTGACTTGCAATGGGTTGCATGACTGGAAAGATTTGTTTATTTACTTATGGCCTGATCACAGGGGTATCAAAATAGTTTCTCCTGTAATTAATTGTCACTGGTTAACGTAGTTGCATACAAAAAGCCCCTGAACCATTAGATTCAAGGGCTTCAATACCATAGGCGAAATATTCGCTAAGTGTTCGCGGTTCTAGACTCTTTCAAACACTGTGGCAATACCTTGACCAAGACCGATACACATGGTTGCAAGACCTATCTGTTTGTCGTTCTTTTCCATCAGGTTCAACAGGGTTCCGCTAATACGCGTACCTGAGCAGCCTAGAGGGTGACCCAGTGCAATAGCGCCACCGTTGAGGTTGACTCGGTCATCAAAGTTATCTAACCAACCCAACTGTTTGATACAAGACAAGGCTTGAGCGGCAAATGCTTCGTTGAACTCTGCTAGTTCAATGTCTTGCATGGTCAAACCTGCACGTTTAAGGGCTTGTTTAGTTGACGGTACGGGGCCGTAGCCCATGATTGCTGCATCACAACCTGCCACCGCCATACCGCGAATACGCGCACGGGGGGTTAATCCCATGGCTTTTGCTTTGCTCGCTGACATCACCAACATAGCAGACGCACCGTCTGATAGAGCTGACGAACTAGCTGCTGTCACTGTGCCGTTAACGGGGTCAAATACCGGACGTAACTTGGCTAAGCCTTCCGCAGTACAATCAGGGCGTATAACTTCATCATCTGAAATAAGCTGTAAGATACCGTCAGCGTTATGACCTTCAGTGGCTACGATTTCAGAATCCCAGTCACCGTTCTGTTGGGCGGCAAAAGCGCGCTGATGAGAGCGTGCAGCAAAGGCGTCTTGCATTTCACGGCTGATTTGGTTTTGTTTACCTAACAGCTCTGCCGTTAATCCCATGTTGCCAGAGGCTTTTGCGGTGTAACGCGCTAGACCTGGGTGGAAGTCTAGGTTGAAGTTCATAGGGACATGGCCCATGTGCTCAACACCGCCAACAATATAGCAGTCACCTTGACCACTCATGATACCCGTTGCCGCATCCTGCAATGCTTGCATTGACGACCCACACAGACGGTTAACCGTCACTGCCGGTACGGTGCGTGGAATGTCAGTCAATAGTTGGGCATTACGGGCAACATTAAAACCTTGTTCTTTGGTTTGTTGTACACAGCCCCAGATGATGTCGTCAATTTGTGACGGATCTAAATTTGGGTTTCTGACTAATAAGGATTGCATCAAATGAGCAGACAAGGTCTCTGCTCTGGTGTTACGGAAAATACCCGCTCTGGAGCGGCCCATGGGTGTGCGTACGCAATCAATAATTACTACATCGTTCATTATTCTGCTCCTTATTGTTGAAAGTAGTGTTGGCCAGCTTCAGCCATTGATTTTATGCCGTCAGACAGCACATACATTGGACCTAAGTGCTCGTAGCGTGCGGCCAATGCAACAAACTCGGCAATCCCAACAGATTCAATGTAACGGAATATGCCGCCTCTGAATGGCGGGAAACCTAGGCCGTATAACAATGACATATCGGCATCTTCTGGCGAGGCAATAATACCCTCTTCCAAACAGCGAATCGCCTCATTGGCCATGGGTATCATCATACGCGCAATGATTTCATCTGCTTCAAAGCTCTTGGTTTCTTGGCAATGTGGAGCGATTAATTGGTAAGCTTCTTCCGCGGCTACCTTGGCTGGTCGCCCACGCTTATCAAGACTGTGGTTGTAGAAGCCCTTATTATTCTTTTGTCCTAGACGATCTGCCTTATACAGCAGTTGTGTTGGGTCATTATCAATTAATGCCAAACGCTCAGGAATACCGTCTGCCATTACATGGGCAGCGTGATCAGCGGTATCAATACCAACAACATCCAGTAACATGGCAGGACCCATTGGCCAACCAAACTGTTTTTCCATAACTTTATCAATGGCAACAAAATCAGCACCGTCTAACACTAGCTGGCTGAATCCGGCAAAATAAGGAAACAATACGCGGTTGACAAAGAATCCAGGGCAATCGTTAACAACAATGGGGGTTTTACCCATGGTCAAGCTGTAAGCCACAACCTTCGCAATGGTGTCTTCTGAGGTCTTTTTACCGCGGATAATCTCTACTAACGGCATGCGGTGCACGGGGTTAAAAAAGTGCATGCCACAGAAGTTTTCAGGACGCTTCAAGTTCTCTGCCAAATGGTCAATAGAAATGGTCGAGGTGTTGGAACATAAGATGGCTTCTTCACCAATAACCTGTTCTGTTTCCGCAAGCACGCTAGCTTTAATCTTTGGATTCTCTACCACGGCTTCAACGACCACATCAACGGGTGCTACATTATCCATGTTGAGTGTGGCGGTAATCTTGGCCAATGTGGAGGCCATCTTTTCAGGTTTTACTCTGCCGCGCTTCATCCCTTTCAGCAAAATGGAACTCGCTTCGTTCAAACCCAAGTCTAGGGCTTCTTGGCGAATGTCTTTCATCACAACCGGCACGCCTTTCACCGCGGATTGGTAGGCAATACCACCACCCATAATGCCGGCACCTAATACAGCGGCTGTCTGGCATTGAGACGAAGCTTTTTTAGCAGTCTTCTTGGCAACGGCTTTGACTTTCTGGTCAGCTAAGAAAATACCAATTTGCGCTTTGCTAGCGTCAGTGGTGGACAGTTTCCAGAACCCTTCTTGTTCAATCTTTAAAGCTTCAGCCCTGTCACAACCGGCAGCGGCGGCAACACTATCAACAATGGTATGGGGGGCTGGGTAGTGTTTACCGGCTTGAGCAGCCACCATGGCTTTGGTAGTTGCGGCACTCATCATCGCTTCGTTGGCGCTTAATGGTAGCGGCGCTAATTTAACCGCACGGCGTTGTTGCCAGTTAAGTTTACCTGCAATGGCAGAATCTAACATATCAAGGGCGGCGGTCATCAGTAAATCAGCGTTGACCACGGCGTCTAATGCACCAACAGCAAATGCCGCTTCGCTGCGGTATTCTTTACCCGTCGTCATCCACTCAATACTATTATCAGCACCTATTACACGAGGTAAGCGGACAGAGCCACCAAAGCCCGGCATTAAACCAAGCTTAACTTCCGGTAAACCAATTTTGGCTGCTGGCTCTGCGATTCGGAAGTCTGTGGCTAGGGCTAGTTCACAACCTCCACCGAGGGCAAAACCGTTGATTGCACTAATGGTTGGGAATGGAAGATCTTCAATTTGTGTGAACAGGTCTGAAGTACTTTCTAACCAAGACAACATCTCGGCTTTTGGTAATGCAAATAGTGTATTGAATTCAGTGATATCTGCGCCAACAATAAAGGTTGGCTTAGCTGAGCGGAATACAGCGCCTTTAATTGCGCTATTGCTGTTTAATAATTCTATAACAGTTTTTAATTCACTGAGTGTGGCCGCATCAAATTTGTTAACGGAACCGGCGGCATCAAATACTATCTCTGCTATATTTGATTCTGTCAGTGTCACATGAAGGCTGTTGCCTTGAAACATCATATTTTCTCCTAAGCTGGGAAATGCCATGTACATATGTATTACATTTTTTTAACACCCCCCAATAATTGTCGAAAAAAAGTGAAAATTCAACCAAATTCAAACATATGTTTGAATTTCACTGTAAACTATTTGCAAAAAGCCTGTCGCTTTTCTGTAAAACAGCGATAAACTGTGGTGGTAAGCATACGATTTAACAAGGGATATATGGGATTCTGCATGTCACGTAATGTTTTTTTAGCGGTGGTTTTTACCGCTGTGTTTTTCTCATCTTCAGGGTTGAGTAAATCACCCGCGTTAAGCGATGACTCACAGCTTGAGACGTTTGCTAAGGCCTACGAGCTTGCCCATAAACCAAAAAACTCGAATTATCTTGAACTTGCCAAGACCTTACGTGACCATCCCCTTTATCCCTATTTAGTGCAAAAGGGATTACTTGCATATCCATACCTTGCAAATGAAAAGGTGATTCGTTCCTTTCTTCAGAGATATGAAAATAGCCCCCTCGACAAACCATTGAGAAAAAAATGGTTAGCTTATTTGCGCAAGAAAAAACAATATGCGTTATACAATGAATTTTACCGACCAATGGGCGATGCTGAATCTGAGTGTCTATACCTCAACAACAAGCTTAGTTTAGGTGCTGAATTCGCCAGCATAAAAACTGATGTTCAGGGGCTCTGGGTGGTAGGTAAGTCTCAACCCAAAACCTGTGATGGGCTGTTTAAACGTTTGCAGCAGGGTAATCA
>JBELHI010000090.1:0-9204 GCA_042091475.1 Alteromonadaceae bacterium | reverse complement strand
AGTAAACAGGCTGAGTTGATTGACCTTGGGGTTCAACATAAATTGGTTGATAAGGCCGGTGCTTGGTATAGCTGTAACGGCGAACGTATCGGTCAAGGTAAAGCCAACGCGGTTAAGTATTTAAAAGAACATACGGCACTTGCCAATGAAATTGAAACTAAACTTCGCGATATGTTGTTGTGCGCTAAAGCGAATGACGATCAAGCCGAGGAAGTTGAGATTTAAATTCCGTTAGATTCAAAAAAAGCGCCTGTTGGCGCTTTTTTATTGCCTAAATAAGACATGTTAATGATCAAATATAACCCTTGAGCAACGGTATTTTATTATTGAGTAACTTTAGGCAAATCGTATCTTCTCAAATTACACTAACCATCCAAGATATTTGTATTTACTAACGTGCCGTTCTTATATTCAAATTGATTACACCTTTCTATCTAATTTACTCATTTCTATTTACTGCTAAATATTTTTAATGCCTTTTTTTAAACTTCAAAATATTCTATTTTTCGACAAATAACAGCCTCTAGCTTGTCAGACCAGATGGGGTGGGGTTTATAGCGAACTACTATAAGTATATAAAAACTCGATATACAAAATTTTGTGTTTTTGTTTTTTTTATACAAAATATTGTGAAATATTGAGCGGGCCTCTCGGTAAATAAAAATATTAAAATCAGTATATTACCAAGTGGTATTGGCAGTTTTGCCAAGTAATAACAACAAAAGGGATAAAATATGAAGTTAGCAAATAAATTGCGCAGTAGTGCCTTAGTCGCTCTGTGTATCGCTTTTAATCCAGCAGCCATGGCAAGTGATAGTAAAAGTGCCGCTGAATTTAAACAGTGGAAAAAAGCACGAGCACAACAAATCATGGCAACTATGCCTGACAAGTTGATTGTTAAGTACAAAGACGACGTTGATTTAGAATCAATTGCCGAGCAGGCATCGGGTGCCAATACTCAAACCAATACATTGGCTAAACGACTGGCAAAAAAGTTATCCAAACGCAGTAAAAAGCGTCTCCGCCACGTACGTAAATTAAAACAACAGATGCACGTTTTTGAAATAGAGCGTGATTTTGTCACTCGTAGTTCAGCTACGCAACAGAATGTAAGTGATGCTATTCAATCATTAGCCGCTGATCCAAATGTTGAATATGTGGAAGAAGATCCAAAGCGTTACTTGATGTCACAAATTCAACCGTGGGGAATCAGCCAAGTACAAGCGGACCTATTGAGCGATAATGCGTCAGGTAATATGACGGTATGTATCATTGATTCTGGGTATGAATATGCAAATCCTGATTTAAATGCCAACAATGCGACGGGTACTAATGATTCTGGTACTGGTAACTGGTATCAGGCTGGTGGTTCGCACGGTACACACGTCGCTGGCACCATTGCGGGTGTTTCAAATGATATAGGTGTTGTTGGCGTATTGCCAAACACCAATGTTAACTTACATATTGTAAAGGTGTTCAACGCGTCTGGGTGGGGATATAGTTCTGATCTCGTCACCGCGGTACAAACCTGTGCGCAGAATGGTGCAGATGTCGTAAACATGAGCCTTGGTGGTCCAACGGCCTCTGCCGCTGAACAAAATGGTTTACAAGCAGTTGCAGATCAGGGCGTATTACTCATCGCGGCTGCTGGTAATGACGGCAATACTGCACTTTCTTACCCAGCGTCTTACGACTCAGTCATGGCGGTAGGCGCATTAGATGAGAATGACCAACATGCGTTGTTTTCTCAAGCTACCGCGCAAGTTGAAATCGCTGCGCCTGGTGAATCTGTTTTGTCTACCGTGGCAGGAGATGGCCGTCTAGGTTATATCACCGTTGACGGTATTAGCTATGACAATGACCGCGTGGTACCGCAAAACCGTTATGTTGACGGTGCTTCTGGCTTTAGTATCCAGAATTTCAATGGCTTAGTGTCTGCAGCCTTAGGCCGTTGTACTCTGTCAGGTGGTAGCTATAGTTGTAGTGATGTTGCCGGAAATATCTGTTTGGTTGAACGTAACGGAAATCAGGGTGGTGGCGCTGGGTATCCTGAAATCGACGGTGCCAAAGCCTGTAAAGACGCTGGCGCAGTAGGTGTCATTGTGTACAGTAATACCGACCGTCCGGGCTTGCAAAACCCGTTCCTTGTTGACGCTAATAATGAACTACAAATGCCCGTCGTATCAGTTAACCGCAGTGTAGGGTTAAACCTAGTCTCCAAATTAGGTCTAGCGACGACGTTGGAGGTTAAAGGCAACCAGGATTACGCTTATTACAACGGTACCTCTATGGCAACGCCTCACGTTGCAGGTGTAGCAGCATTAGCTTGGAGTTTAAATCCCAGTTGTACTGCTGAACAAGTACGTACGGCGATGAAAGAAACGGCGATAGATGTTGATTCTGCAGGTCGTGATAATCGTACGGGTTTTGGTTTAGTACAAGCTAAAGCGACGTCAGATTACCTTGCCGGTAATTGTAACGGTACGGGCGGTGGTACGGGTGGCAGTGACACTGAATTATCTAACGGTGTCGCTAAAACAGCACTGTCAGGCTCATCTTCAACTACATTGCAGTATACGTTTGATGTACCTGCGGGTGCCACAGACTTGAACTTTGCCCTCAGTGGTGGTTCTGGTGATGCAGATTTGTATGTGAAATTTGGTAGTGCACCTAGCGCTTCTAACTACGATTGTCGCCCTTACTTAAACGGCAATAATGAATCCTGTGATATTGCAACGGCACAAACGGGTACCTACTACGTATCAGTGGTTGGTTATACAACCTTCAGTAATGCATCGTTAGTTGCTAGCTACACACCAGCAGACAATACCGGAGGTAATACGGGTGGGTCAGCAAGTGCTAGTGATATTTCTGCGACGCGTAATAACTATGCGAAATATACACTCAATGTTCCAGCAGGTATGAGTGCCTTAAACATTGATATTTCAGGCGGAACGGGTGATGCAGATCTATATGTACGTTTTGGTAGTGAGCCCACTACGTCAACCTATGATTGCCGTCCTTATGAGAATGGCAATAATGAAAGTTGTAGTTTTACTAATCCAACGGCAGGCACCTGGTATATCAATATACGCGCCTATCAGAGCTTTGCTGGCGTTAGTTTAAATGCAACATATCAGCCGTAATATAACCTCTCATTAGACCCCAAACTGTCTAATGTCTAATCCCCAAAGCGACCCCTCATGGGGTCGCTTTTTATTATCCCTTGGGTAAAGTATTCAAGGTTTTTCTGTCATCATAGACGGACATCGTTACCTTGCTAGGGGTTATACCCTCAATAATTATTTTACGACTAATGTCTTATATACACTTTACTGGATAGCCAATTAAACTTTATTTGTTACTAGTGCACATGAATTATATTTTTATTATATGCTTGATTATATGCTCACTACTTGCCGAAGAAGCCAGTTAGCAAGCAATTGAGCAAGGTAATTATTTTATATCCAGCAAATAGGCTAAGTTGGCCGGGTTTCGGAGGAAAGGATTATAAATACTAAAAGGAATTATGACACGTCCCTGGTGGTTAAAATTCACCGTCTCAATATGTTGTGGATAACTCGTGCTTAATCAGGTGGCTAAGTCCAACCATCAAAACCGTTGGATATGGACCATCGTTGCGTGTGTTGTTGCCACGGGTATAAATTTCGTTCCGCTATCTCTAGTCAGTGGCTCGGAACTGATTTTGGGTAATGTTATTGCCTCTGCGGTTAATCTGCTACTTGGTTTAAAAGCGGCATTATTCACGTCTTTGATCGCTTCAAGTGTTGCATATTTTAACTGGGGTAATTTATGGATACTCGCGCCGTTTTTACTGGAGCAAATAGCTATCCAGTGGGCGGTAAAACATGGCAAAAATGTGATTGTTACGGCCATGTGTTATTGGGTTTTTCTGGGTGTACCCATTGTTACTTTTGAATACTTTGTTTTTACTGATTATTTGTTGCAGACTAAGATTGCCATTGTATTTAAGTATTTTGTCAGTGGTTTTATCAATGTTTCTTTAGGTTATTTGTTGGCCCTAGTTATCTCACGCTACAGCCGAATAGGCCCTAAATATCAATTCAAGTTTAGCCAATTTTTAACCCTAACGGTATTCTTTTCCATTTCTATTCCTGTATTACTGAATGGCTTTTACTGGTTGAAAGCAACCCAGGAAGCGACTTTAAAACAGGTGGTAAATGAGCTTCAGTCACAGTCAACCGATGTGATGACTCGTGTGCAAAGTTATGTTAATAGCACGGCTGATCAAGTTAATTTATTAGCCACGCAACATAGAGCAGGAGACAGTGAAGAACAGATAGAAAATCGTCTCGCAAGTCTATCAACCATAAATCCGGGTATTTTAACTATGCTAGTAACGGATGGAGAAGGCAAGATCCGTCATACTTATCCAGCAAGTTTACTAGCCAAAATTAGCAACGACAGAGAAGTTTATTCAGTTGCCCAAAGAAAGTATTTTTATGTGGTCAAAGAGACAAGCGAGTCTTTCGTTTCCGATGTATTTCAGGGCAGAGCTTTCGGCAGTGATATGATTGTCGCCTTATCATCTCCAATTATAGAAGATAATAAATTTGTAGGAATTTACGAAGCATCTTTGGATCTAGGATTTTTCAATAACCTTGAACAGGATGCCACCCATAAAAATCACTCGTGGTTAATTGTTGATAACAATAACAAAGTTATTTTTGCCAGTGAATTGAGTAATTACCAACATAAACAAGACCTTTCCAATCAACCGATTATTCGTCATATTATTAAACCTGAAGCTTACTATTTTATTGATCAATATGGTGACTATAACATTGCTCAACAACAACAGATTAAGGATTTTGGCTGGCGGGTAATCAGCTTACTGCCACGTCAGTTGTATGAACAAAAAATTGTTAACTTGGTCGTGCTGTCGGTGGTGATTATTGCCCTTGTTATCCTTGTTTTTGTGGCCGTGGCATCGTCTCTTGCGGGGGTGTTGAGCCGACCGTTGACGGAATTAAGTGATAACATACACAATGCCAGTCAAAATGGTGAGTTTGACAAGCTTGAACTTGCAATAGCCTCCAGTCCAATTGCTGAAATACAGCAGCTATCTCCGGCTCTCGAAAAATTCTCCCAGACGTTAGCTGTAACATTAACAGACTTTAATCGTGAAGCAGCGAAGGCAGATAGTGCCTTGCAGCAGTTAGAAATATTAAATAATGACCTGTCATTTATTGTAGCCCAACGGACTAAGGAGCTTGAGGGGGCATTAAAGAAGGCAGAGCTAGCCAGTAATGCAAAAAGTGAATTTCTGGCTAATATGAGCCATGAAATAAGAACACCATTAAACGGGGTCATTGGCACTTTGCAGGTAATGGAGCGGGATGGCGTTGGAGAAAAGAGCTCAGAGTTGCTGTCAAGAGTCTTGTTCTCTGCGCGGTCGTTATTAACCATTATCAACGACATTCTTGATTACTCTAAGATTGAAGCCAACATGATGACGTTAGAGAAAGTTGACTTTTCTATTGAGTTTTTAGTTGATTCTGTACGCCATGATGTTAGCGCATTGGCGAATAAGAAAGGCGTTGAGTTTTTTGTAGAAATTAACTCACAGAGTGACGTTAATTGGTGTGGCGACCCCTTCAGAATACGTCAGATTTTACTTAACCTGACCACCAATGGTGTCAAATTTACTGACCATGGTGAGGTATCTTTATCTGTTCAAACTGTCCCTTATCAGGATGCTCTCGGTCTTAATTTTGTTGTCAAGGATAGCGGGCTGGGTATGACGCAACAGCAAACCCAAGGTCTGTTTGAACGTTTTACTCAAGCTGATACTAGTACTACGCGAAAATACGGTGGAACTGGATTGGGTATGGCAATTACCAAGCAGTTAGTAGAACTGATGGAAGGCGAAATTTCGGTTAAAAGTGAGCTGGGTAAAGGAACTGAATTTACGGTTGTTGTACCTGTGACAAAAAGCGAACAGATCGGCAATGACCTACTTGAAGACATACCGAGCAAGGATTTTACGCCAGACTACAGCGATTTGAACATTTTAGTTGCCGAGGACAATGAGATTAATCAGGTAGTTATTTGTTCTATGTTGGAACCAACTAAGGCGAACATTACTATTGCCAATAATGGTGTAAAGGCTGTAGCCGAATACAAACGCCAATTACCTGACATTATTTTGATGGATATTCAAATGCCGGAAATGGATGGTGTTCAAGCTTGTGCGACTATCCGCAAAATGGATACCTCTATACCCGTGGTTGCACTTACGGCAAACGTTAATACCGATGATATCATTAAGTTTAAGCAGACAGGTTTTAACGAGCATATTGGCAAACCCGTGGACATGCCAACCTTATTCAGCACTATTTCGCAATTAGTTAAACAACATTCCTTTGAATAACAAGTGACTTGCAATGATTAAGATAGAAAAACACACTAGCGTAGCAAGTCTACGCTAGCTGTTAAGCACAATCCCTAAGGGCTTTGAGTGCTTTTGAGTGGAATTCTCTGTGGTACATGATGATGACTGCTAATATGGTTGAAACAATAAATAGCTTGGCATCAATAAACCAAGTGAGTGTTGCCATGGATAAGTATATGGCCCGCAATCCGTAGTTAAATGAGTGGGCGGCTTGGTCAATGACCTTGGCGGCTCTGTTTGCAAATTGCACGTGTTGCTCTAATGATAGCGTTCCTTCTTCAGGCGCCGCGCCTATTAATACACCACCAAATCCATATTGACGCAATGCCCAAGTGAATTGGAAAAAGGCGTAGACGAAGATCCCTATGACAACCAGCAACTTGATCTGAATTTGCTCTATGGTTTGTGGGGTCATAAACTCAAATTGATGAATAATGTCAAATATCTCGCTTGCTGAGCCCATGGCAGTTAATAAACCGGCAATGATAAGCATGGAGCTGGAAGCAAAAAATGTGATGTTGCGTTCAAGGGTAGAGATGATTGATACATCAGGCATACGCATATCACGGGCCAGCATTTGTTGCATCCACTGGATACGTTTTTTGCGCAGTTCACTGGCTAAGCATAGGCGTTTCTTAGCTTGGTTTTTTGAAAAAAGGGTGTAACCAATCCAAGCCAATAGAAACCAAATCAAGGCAATAATATTTATAACAGTCACTTTATTCTCCCAACATCATCAATGCAGGTGTATAGCATAACCTAACTATCTGCTGAAACCCATCTTTGATATACTCATCCGAGTTATCAGTAGTATTATTGAGTATCTATGAAAATTATTTTAGCGCCGATGGAAGGCGTGGTTGATCATTTAATGCGAGACATGCTGACCCGCATTGGTGGGTTTGATCAATGTGTGACTGAGTTTGTCCGCGTGGTAGACGTGTTATTGCCAGACCGCGTGTACTACCGTTTGTGCCCAGAGTTAAAACAGGGTGGTGTAACACCCTCTGGCGTACCAGTCAAAGTCCAGTTATTGGGGCAAGACCCACAATGCTTGGCAGAAAATGCCGCCCGTGCGGTAGAGCTTGGCTCCCCTGGTGTTGATTTAAATTTTGGTTGCCCAGCTAAGACCGTCAACAAAAGTAAAGGCGGTGCTGTGCTATTAAAAGAACCAGACAAATTATATGCCATCGCCAGCGCCGTGCGACGTGCGGTGCCAGATCATGTGCCCGTGACCGCCAAAATGCGTCTGGGTTTTGAGGATAAGTCACTGGCGATTGAAAACGCTCAAGCGTTTGAAGCCGCAGGTATTGACGAAATTGCAATTCATGCCAGAACTAAAGTTGAGGGCTACAATCCGCCAGCGTATTGGCCTTGGATAAATAAAATTAAACAAAAGATTAAGACTCCCTTAGTTGCCAATGGCGAGATCTGGTCACGTGAAGACGCCTTGCTTTGTCATCAGCAATCCGGCTGTGACAATATTATGTTAGGGCGGGGGGCTTTAGCAGTGCCAAATCTGGCCCAGAGTATCAAACAAAATATTCCCGCCATGTCTTGGTCTGAGGTAAAACAGCTACTGGTAGATTATTCCGGTTATGAAATATACGGCGATAAAGGGGTGTATTACCCTAACAGGATAAAACAGTGGTTGCGCTACATGATGCTGCAGTATCCTCAGGCTAAGGCGTTGTTCACAGAGATCCGTGCGATGCGCGAAGCAGATCTCATTGTGCAACACTTACGTGCCAGTGAAGAGTAACTTGGAAGTATCTAAGGCAAGTTAAGCGAGTAGTTTTGATATTTAGCTATCGCAGGGTTTTCACCACCAGTGGTCAGAAAGCTCACTTAGATTAGCATTTAAGTGAGAACATTTAGGTTTTTATGGTAATTGGTTGGTCACCCAGTGCAGCCAATACAATATCACCTTGCCAATAGGTTTGCATGAGTCTTGCAGCGCGCCACGCCCGCAAACCTGTGTTACATGCAATCACTGTCCGTTGTTTAGTCGCGGGGCGGGGCTCAACCTGAGCAATGTCATCAACGTTGATTTGCTGTATTCGTGGATTGACTACGGAAATATCCCGCAATTCTATAATGTAATCAGATTCAGTTATTTGTTCTGCGCTAGTGAAGCGCAAAATGGAAGTCTGGTCAGGCTCTGGTGATCCGTCAAAACGAAAACTCGTTTGATGAAAGTTTTCTAAGTTAACACTAACTAACTGCCCCAGTGTTGACGGGGTGATATTGATGAGAGTATTAAGGGAAAATTGCGCTTGTAACGCACCTATAGCTCCCACCACTGGACCCATCACACCGGCACTGGCACAGTTTTGTGCCTTGCTAGGTAATTCAGGAAAAACAGCCCTCAATGACGGTTTACCCCCACAGAAGCCGCCGACATACCCAGTTAATCCTAACGCAGAAGCAGAAATGAACGGGATATTATGGTCAAAGCAATGATCAGAAAGACAATAGCTAACGGCAAAGGTATCTGCACAATCTAATACGATGTCCACGGTATGACATAATCTGTCGACATTGGCCGGGGTCAGCCAGTTATTGTGCGCTGTTATTTGGCATTCGTGATTCAACTTATGTAGTTTTTTTGCTGCGCAATCAGCTTTGTTGTGCCCTAAATCATCTTCAGTAAATAGTATCTGTCGGTGGAGGTTGGATAGGGCCACGTCGTCACCGTCCACTAGGGTGATCTTACCTATGCCCGCAGCCACTAAATACTGCAACGCAGGACAGCCAAGACCGCCAGC
>JBELHI010000089.1:7256-9217 GCA_042091475.1 Alteromonadaceae bacterium | reverse complement strand
TATCTTCGTTTTATTATCTTTTTACAATGATTGAAAAAAGCTCGGTCAGTAAAATAAAAAATCAAATATCCGTAGATAAATCCAGAAATAGACCAAAGAGCAAAGTTTAATAACAGTATTTTCGAGATGGAATATAAGCCATAAGTATCTAAGGAGCTCAGCTGAAAAAGTACAAAAATGCTAAACATCCATCCCCCCATTTTAAAATGCCTATCTCAAATGAAAACTTTAGGCATCCTTTTTTTCTTTGAACAGCCCACTCTCGACAACCATTGCAATCCCACTTTTTTATAAACTCAAACATAATCATCACCGATCTCCCCTAACAGATTAAATCTGCTAGCAATAAGGCCGCTCATCACTGATTTATAGCCCCAGACTAGTCTCATTACGCCGGAAGCGCCTAACGAGAAATAACCCAAACACCCATTCATTTTCATGGTTAAACTGCTGTACCGATTCGGAACACCTCAAACTCTAATTCAAAATGATTAAACGGCAGGACCTATTCGGTCACCGACAGATACCTACTAAAAGCCAGTAAAAGTTCTTGTTACACCATTATTGTTGGGTTCATTGAAGTTTGAGAATTTAAATGTTGTGCTCTTGATACAATATTGTCTTTCAAGTGACCTATGTATATTTGCTCTTCTGCCGAAAAGCCATTGGTCTTAATTAGATCTTGAATAAAAGATTCTGTTGCTAAGGTGGACAGCACTTTTTTTGTTAAATCAGAGAGTAATCTTGCCAGTAATTTTTTATCTATTGCACAAGTTTCGGCAAAATCAGCTAACTGATAAGCATTGATATCATTGGGATCAAATTCATCTCCCACTGCCATAGCTAACACATGCTTAAATTGAGGAAACATTGCAATATTTACGAGGTCATAAGCTGGAGTGAAGCTACTATTTTCCTTACCCCAAAACAGTGATACGTTTTTTCCATGACTATCATAATTACTAATGATTAAGTTGAATAGCTGCCAGTTGATTAACCATTGTGCGCTTTTAGCAGGGGAAGACATTGATTTACTAAACTCAAATAACTTAGGGAGGCTTGCGCCATCTCTTATCTGCAATACATCTCTGTTGTCACCCAAATTTCGTTCGTATTTGTAATCCCTAGGCAAGTTCAATGCTTGGCATCCGTCAATGACGTGCCTCCTCAACACTTGTTTTTTCTCCGAGACATATTTTCTGTCAAAGCGATGAACAATCAGCGCTGGGTGCTTTCCAAATCGAATAAACTTGACTTCGGCAGTAGGTAAACCAACGGCTGCGGATAACTTCATACAAAAGTATTCGTTTAGAACTAGATTTAGGCTACTTTTCTTTTCAAATTTTAAGATATGCGTAGAACATAGCGTTCCATCACCAAAGCCAATTTCGCCATTTTCATTTATGAAGACGTTGAGCTTATCCTGAACTCCTGCCACACTGAGCCTTGGTTTGTCATCCCACGTTAATAACCCTATGTCTTCTTTAATATCTAGTCTACTTTCAAGCTCATCTTCAGTGAGTAATCTAAAAGCAGGCTCATCAGCTTCATTTACACTCTGTTCACTACTGTCAGAAGTAAAGGTGACAGCCCCTGAAAGATCGCCGCCAATTTCACGTATTTGTGAGAAAACATTTTTTTCTGATACTCCCGCCCTTTCTGCAAGGAGTAATCGGGCTTTTCCCTCTGGTAAGACATTATCAAGAAAGTTATATGCAACAGAGTTATCGTGACGATTGTCAAGGGTTAAGCTTGGGGATATGGCGAAACCATTTTGTTGCCAATCATCATGGTATGCTAGCTTGGGCAAGCCAGTTTCTTTGCTCAGCGATAGTTCACCGATAACGTTTTCCGCATATCTTACATTGAGGCCGTAGGCATCTAATTTATCATTCATCAGTTAGACCCACTCGTTATCAGCGATAGAATTGGTGTTCGGAGTTAATAGCTCTTTTGTTGTT
>JBELHI010000089.1:0-7156 GCA_042091475.1 Alteromonadaceae bacterium | reverse complement strand
CCACTCGTTATCAGCGATAGAATTGGTGTTCGGAGTTAATAGCTCTTTTGTTGTTAGCTTTATCCCTAACCCTTGTAAAACCGAAAACACTGCGGACAAAGTACAATTTGCGTTGCCGTTTTCAATACGTGATAGCGTATTTATACCGACTCCACATAGCGCTGCGCAGTCTGCCAGTTTCATATTCAACGTTGTTCGTTTTGCTTTAATTAGCTTACCTAGTACTTCTGCATCTTCTATGTGAGCAGAGCTAGGCATGTCTGAAACTTTAACTCGATTAGCCATATTGAGAGCATCCAATAATTCACCTTTACTGGTGATTATATTACTAGACGTCACATTAGCAAAGAATATTCACCACTACTAATGAATAAGTTAAATGGTAGTCATAAGATGATTAATATTCACCGTTATTAGTGATTACAAATTGTTATAGTAGTAACTCAACAATAATTCACTAGTAATGATGAAGTATTGCCTGGTAGATAATTGTGCCTGTTGTTCATCGTGTTATGCTAGCGTGAATGGGGGGTCAGGGGCTCTCTACACCCACAAAAACTTATTTATATCCAATAAATCATTTCATACATAAATAGCAATGATTACCCGGATACCCTACACCCGTTCTCATCAAAAACGCGTAAGATCTGGAAGTGAAAAGTTCTGTTTCTCGAACAAATATTAATATAATAATTATTGTAAATTAAATACTTAAGTATCAGCTGTGTTATAGAAACGTTAACTGTCCCTCTCATATACTCTATCGACAATTTGTAGACGTGCTGTCTTTATTTGAGGGCGATATTATGGCCAAAACTTTCTATTCTACTCGTCAGCCATTACCAGACCATAGGTTTCAAAAGGCAAGAGCAGCCGTTTTGTCAAAACTAAGAAGACCTGATTTTCCGTGTATATTTAGCCGCAAAGCAGCACTAAATCAGTCCATAATGTGGAGTTGCTTCGACTTTAATGCAGGGGACATAGATGAGTTTATTGTAATAATAGATGCTTACACTCGGTTTGTTAAAAGAACACCTGTGGTTAAAAGGCTTTTGAGCCCACTCATTATTATCATTAGAAATACAAATATCTCACCAAATCAGCTAGCTAAGCAGCAAAAATTTGCATGGCAACTCATTCAAAGCCTTATAAATCATCAACCTTTAATCAATACATCCCTTTCCTTTGCTGATCCGCAGTGGGCGTTACGATTTAATGATGTTGAGTTATTTATCAATGCCTCATTACCAGGATATAAGAGAATGTTAAGTCGCTCGTTATGTAAGCAAATCTGCTTCGTAGTTAACCCAAGAGCGGTTTTTGATATTGTCGCGCCGGCAAAAACAACGCAAGGACAGAAAGTCAGAGATACGATCAGAAAGCGAGTGAGTAATTACAACCCTTTGGGAACATGTCCGGCATCCTTAGGTGGATTTGGAGATGCAGGCAACGTGGAATGGCAGCAATATGTTGTGGAAGACGATGGCACACTACTAAACACATGCCCTTTAAATAAGGAGAAGGTCCGTGATTGATACACTTTTATTGGGTGCTTATGTTGCTGCTATTATGGTTTTTTTAATTACGCCTGGGCCGGTCAATTTACTTGTGATTAATTCCACTTCCTCCAATGGTTGGAGTGCTGGAATTAAAACCATTGTGGGTGCTAATGCGGCATCCATAGTGTTGATCTCGTTATCATTTATTACGATTTATGGTGTGCTGTCCTTATCTGAGCGTATTGTGTCTTGGTTAACTTTGTTTGGTGCTGTTTACTTGGTGTATCTGGCAGTTATGACGTTTTTCCAAGCCAAGCGTACTAATGAGTTAACAAGCGTCCATTCATCAGGCAATTCCCATCACTGGTTGTTAAAGGGTTTTATGGTGGGTATTTCTAATCCAAAGGATATCTTGTTTTTCAGTGCGTTTTTTCCGAGTTTTTTTGCCCTTACGCCGCACCCTGTGTCCTCAATGTCTTTGCTCTTGGTGATTTGGGTGGTAATAGATTACACGGTACTTGTTTGTATGGCGGCTATTTTGTTGAAATGGCAGACTAAGGCTAATCAAACGGTGTTTCAATATATGTCAGCTCTGACGCTAATGACCATTGCTGCCATTGCTTTTTATCAAGCATTAACACAGCTATTGAATCCTAATTAAGTCTATTCAAACGCCATTATTCCAATACATTTAACTATTACTTTTGACACCATTATTCATGCGCCTAATCGTCTGCAAATATGCGCTTTGTTGGAGCCTTCCAAAGAAGTAGAGTTTCAGGTCATTAAGCAACAACTTGCGGTGAGTGATTCTGTGCTGTCAAAACATTTAAAGGTGTTGGAGGATGCGAATTACGTTCAACTCATTAAAAAGACGGAATTCACCCGTCAACGCACTTGGGTATCTTTGACGTCTGAGGGCAGAAAAGCGTTCACGGGGCATCTAGAAGAACTGAGAAAAATCATTGGATAGGATGTAATCCTGCCCCTTTGTTGCAGATAATAAATAAAGCGAGGGCCATCTTGTCCCTCGCTTTTTTGTGGGTGAGATTAACTTGGGTTTCTGTTAAATCAGTTGCCCAATGAGGTTAACCAAATTGTGGGTAATGATAGGGATGATCAGGCTGCCGGTGCGCTCTCTGAGCCACAGCAAGAACAAACCTACAATACCTGAAAACGCAAATGATACGGAGGCAAAGTGCCATTCTCCGTTGATGTACATAACGGCGTGTACTAAGGCAAACAGCAAGGTAAATAAAAGCCCTGCAATGTTAAGTTGAGCGCCAAATATATTAAAACGGCGGGAGACAATACCAAGGGACAGGGTAAATAATATAATACCTCTAAACATGGGCTCTTCGTCAAAGCCTGGCATGGTTGCTTGGTAGAGTAAGGTTTCAGTGGTGACATTGGTGGCGCTGCCAAGGGCTAGAGTGGTACCGATTTGAAATAGGATGGCTAGTGATACAACTATTAGTGCCGGTTTTAGTGAGCCCTCATTTTGCTTCAGGGTGAATCCCATATCGCTTGCTGTGTAATCTTTATATCGGGTTAAAACAAATAACGCGACCATCCAAAGTAAAATAGAAGCAATTTTTCCATCCCAATTGTAATTTAAGTCCGGGAATAGGCTATCCAAGGGTATGATTTCACCACCCAATATTAGGGCAATAAAATAGGCAAAGAATAGCAGTAATGATATTCCCGTTAACTTTGCATTGATGGTCACCAATTTAGCTTTGGCTAAGATAAACACCAATAAGGCAATAATGCCTAAATTTAGCGCGAAAGGGAGCACAAGCTCTGTCATATTGTTATTCCTTTTTTAGTTACTGAGCTATCTGCTATCCCAGCTTATAATTGTTGTCATTCACCAAAAGTGCACGGCGCTCAACGATATGAATTATCATTGCGTTAATAGGGTTGGCGATTTTGGCGTTGAAACATAGGTTTTTTCGCTGACAATGACAAATAAATTTTGTATCAAAATATTTCGATTAAGGGGGTAAAGCTAAGTTGTGCTCTCTTTCTAATTTTTATTTTTTGTTGAAAAGGCTTTTCATGGTGAGCCAATCAGTATCCACACGCTGAACGCCGCCACGGTTGCGGTTGTTTTGCCCTAATTGACCGGTGTGGGCTTGCGTTGAGGTGTTGTATGTAATATTGATTGCTAACCACCTATTTAACTAGCAGATGGTTGGTTCTAAAAGTGTGGGTGTTAACTTAAACTAATACTCTCGGTAATTTACTAGTTTAAAAAATACCATCTCTATATACTTTTCTCTATATGTGTTCTTATCCTAGTCTAAATGGATATTACTGTATCCAATTGTCACTTTTTTATACTATAATGGATATCATTGTATCCATTGTGGGGTGAATATGAAGTTTTCACTTTTAGATGACACTGACGTCAGCCAAGCTTTTTCAGCCCATCTTCGTGGCTTACGCGAGCAAGCTAAGCTATCGCGAGAGGCCCTTGCACAGCGAAGTTGTGTACCTGCGCCTACCATTAAAAAATTTGAACTTACGGGGCAAATTTCATTTCGCCAGTTATTACTTTTATGGCAGTCACTTGACTCACTCGATAGGCTTTATCAGCTAACCCAGTTCAGCGCAGACCGCACGGCCATACCTACGAGTATAGAAGAGGTGCTCAAAGATGAGCTTTAAATCAATTCAAAAGCTCAATGTTCAACGAACCCTGGCAACGGGGGAGATTGTACCGGTGGGCGTATTAGCTCAAAACCGCCAGGGAGTATTCTTCCAGTATTTTGATGAATACATTAGTAAATTTGGCAACCTATCTCCGTTTACTTTGGAAGCTAATGGGCAGCTTCAACAAGCACCTAAAGAGCTTCACCAAGGCGTTCATGGCGTTTTTGGTGATAGTTTGCCCGATGGCTGGGGATTATTGCTCCAAGACCGAATATTTCGCCAACAAGGTGTTTTACCTGCTCAAGTAACAGCGATGGATCGTTTAGCGCTTGTCGGCTGTCACGGAATGGGGGGATTATTATTTACGCCCGTATCTGAGTTTTCACCGGAACAACATAAAAATATTGATATCGCAACACTTGGGATAGAAGCTCAAGCCGTGTTTGATCAATCTCTATCTGAAGAGTTAGAGGGTAAGACCCAACACGTTTTAGAAACTCTGGTCGCTGTGGGTAGCTCAGGTGGTGCAAGGCCTAAAGCACAAGTTTATATGCCTGCGGGTGATGTACAGCAATGCCGAACATATGCAAAGCCAGGAGATGAGGCTTGGTTAGTTAAGTTTACCTCGAAGAACTTGGCACTGGGCCATGAAGAAGGCTTATGTGAAGCCGTGTATCTTCAAATGGCTGAGATTGCTAAGTGCCAGCCACCGGTTTGGCAGTTAATTGATGCACCATCAAGCAGTGGTGCAAGGGCTTGGCTAGCACTTAAACGTTTTGACTATTTACCCAAAGAAACCGCGTTGCAGGCAGATAAAGCCGATAGCGAACATCGTGGGGGGCGTTTGCATATGCATAGCGCTTGTGGCTTATTAGATGCAGACTTTCGTAAGCCTAGCTTAGACTATAGTGATCTTATTAAAGCGAGTCGTCAGTTGTGTAAGTCGCCTGCTGCAGGGCAACTTCAATTTCGCCGTGCTATGTTTAATTTATTTTCTGCAAACCAAGATGACCACAGTAAAAACTGGGGCTTTTTACAATACGATGATGGTAACTGGCAGCTAGCGCCCTTTTACGATGTTACATTTAGCCCTCATCCCTTTAATGAGCATGCAACAGCCTTTGCAGGGCACGGAAAAGCGCCCCCTCTCAAGGTAATGCAAAAGTTGGCAGTAAGTGCAGGTTTTGCTAATTGGAGAGAGGCCCAACAATGTATTCAAGAAGTGGTTGATGCGATTGATAACTTTGTATCTCTGGCAACACAACAAGGGGTTAGTAAAACAACTGTGCAAGTAATTGCAGAGACACTTGCCGAGCGAAAACAAGAGAACGCAGTGCTACTTATCTAGGGCTGCCATATAATGTAAACACGCCAATAAAGCAGTTGTTCATCTGCTCAATAAGCGTCCATATATGTAATGATTATTGTTAGCCTTGGATTAAGCCATTCACTACAGTTTACGTCAATGGCAGAAGCTTAATCCCAACGTTAATTGACCATTTTTAATCACCGCGAATGTTTTATTTTTTAGATGAAAAACAGATGCTTTTTCGTGATAAAAGCGGGTAAAAGGTGAGTTAGTTTAATTGGTTGCGAATATTATAACGGTATTTTTCGGTGTATTTACTGAGCTTTTTGTTGTTATGGGCCTAAATTATTCAAAAAAGCTTGGGCACCACAAATACAAAAGCCCAATCATTTTGGGCTTTTGTGACGGAATATGGACCCTAGAAAATCCTATTCTATATTCTGAATTTGCTCACGCATTTGCTCTATCAACACTTTTAATTCCACTGCGGATTGGGTGACGTCTGTGTTGATGGATTTTGAGCCAAGGGTGTTGGCTTCACGGTTAAACTCTTGCATCATAAAGTCCAGTCTGCGGCCTACGGCTCCGCCTTTTTTAAGGATTTTACGGCTTTCTCCTACGTGGGAGTCTAAGCGGTCTAACTCTTCTGCCACATCCATTTTCTGCGCCATCATAATCAGCTCTTGTTCCACTCTGGTGGAGTCTAATTCTAGTTTGGCGTCTTCAAACTTTTGCAATATCCGTTGTCTCTGCCATTCAATCACTTCTGGCATGTGTTGACGTACTTTGTCTGCTTCCGCGGATATGCCGTCAAGGCGCTGAGTTATCATGGCTTTGAGGTTTTCACCTTCCGCTTTTCTGGCGTCTATGAATTGCCCTATGCATTCATCCAGACTGGCCATGATGTCTTTGGACATGTGATCTATGTCTGTTTCTTCTGCGCTGAGTACACCTGGCCACTTAAGGACCTCTGTGGCCGATAGGCTGCTGTTGGCTTGCTGTTGTACCCAACTGGCTGCGTCTAGTAGTTGTGTTGCTAAGGCTTTGTTAAGGGTCATCTGCCCAGCGTTGCTGTCGTTAGCGGTAAACCGTAATTGGCATTCTACTTTGCCGCGCTGAAGCTTTTTGCGAAAACGCTCTTTTATGGTGGGCTCTAAACCACGAAATTGTTCCGGTAAGCGTATGTAGGTTTCTAGGTAACGTTGGTTAACTGAGCGTACTTCCCAAACGGCGGTTCCCCAAGGGTGTTTGCACTCGGTACGTGCAAATGCGGTCATACTGTGGATCATTTACGGTCTCTCTTTCGTGGTTTGTTATTATAATAACAGTGAATTTGTGGTTTGAGCCATGTTTTCTGTGTGATTTGTGTTTATAATTCATCATCAATTTTTTATAGGAGAACGTTTATGCGTCCAAGTGGCAGAACATCAGGGCAAATCAGACCGGTGACTTTTACTCGTCAGTTTACATGTCATGCGGAAGGGTCCGTGTTGGTTGAGTTTGGTAATACGAAGGTATTGTGTAATGCCACAGTGGAAGAAGGCGTTCCTCGTTTTATGAAGGGGAAGGGCTCTGGTTGGATTACGGCTGAGTACAGCATGTTACCTCGTGCTACTCACACCCGCTCTGGTCGTGAAGCGGCCCGCGGTAAGCAAGGTGGACGTACCCTTGAAATTCAGCGTTTAATTGC
>JBELHI010000088.1:0-9419 GCA_042091475.1 Alteromonadaceae bacterium | reverse complement strand
CATTTCCTGAATATCACTGTCAGAAAATTGACTACAGCCAGACAAGGTCAAGGTCGCGATTGCACTTAAGGTTATTACTAATGGTTTCATTGTTGCGTTCCTCGGTAGATCATGCCGTCTCGTAACTGGGTTTGTTGCTCTTCAAACATGACATTAATAGGTACAAAGTAGCTAGTAGCGGCTTTTACTGCATTATCGTCAGTATCTATCAGCCTTGCGTTGATAAAATAACCCGTGTCTGTTTGATTATAAGTGCCGGTGACAAAATACTTTATGTCGTGAATTTGTTTAAGCTTACTCAGCTCACGGCTGAGCATCACATCGGCATTGTTTTCAATGCGGATGGCGGTGGTAGTTTTGAATTCAACAATAGGAAAATTGCGTTGAGTTAGCGCGCTGGTAATACTGTCTTGGACCTGCAATGCAAGGGCTTGGGTGTGTTTACTTTGTGGGCTGTTAGACAGCACACTACTGGCTAAAAACGTACCAACGGCAACATTACCCGTCTCTAACCATTGTTCGCTGTTAGACAGCATATCAGTCACCAACTGTTCCGTGTGCTGATGCAGTGTTAGTTCGCTCACCAACAGCCGTTTGCTAGGGGTTTGATACACATCTTTACTCTGTTCCACTTCTTCAGCGAATAATTGCTCTGTAGTGGTACATCCCATCAAAAGCAGAATACCAAAGCTTGCGCCAACGTTGAGCCACTGTTTCATAGCCATGTTATTTCCTCATTTCTGTGGTCAGTCATACTACTCAAAACACCATAAATGTTTCGAAGTACATCAATAGGATAGGTCAATGCAAAATCTACGCCTGTTTAGAGTGATTTTTAAATTAATTGATTTGAGGTATACCTAATTACCAGCATTACTCCGTTAGCTTAGTTGATATTTTTGTACTGTTGTGATTAGTCTACGCGATAATTGAACGGCACTATTAATATCCGCTGGATGTATTTGTCCGTCTGGACTGTGTGCGGTTACGCCGAGTTGACAGCCGAGTCTGTTGGGGGCATGGCTGTCCTCGCTGTAGGGGGTATCTAACCCCATCCACAACATGCTGTGTTGGCTGGCGAGGGTGGCAAGGTATTGCAGGGTGGAAGATTGGTCACCGTTTAGCCCTGTTCCTGAGGTGATCCCAGCGGCAATTTTTCCTGCCCAGCGTTGTTCACGCCAAAAATCACTGGTGGCGTCAGCAAAGGCTTTAAATTGTGCGGCAACACCGCCCATGTAAGTGGGGGAGCCAAAGATAATAGCATCGCAGCGGTGTAATTCTGTCATCAGCGCTGTGTTGATGAAACGACCCTCAACAATTTCCTTGCCCGCTATTTTATGGCACACAAGTTCAAATCCTTGTCTTTCAAACTCGTGATAAGCTGCTTGCATTAAGCTACCGGTGACATCTGTGTTGGTAAAGTACACAAGGCCTATGGTTGGCATATCCGTATCCCTTTTTGACTGATTTATAGTTAGGTTAACACGCCACTGAGTGATTAAACGATGTGCTGTGTGATTATTTTTATTTGCATTTCCATGTCCATTAAAAACAATAACGCCCGCCCTAGCGTGACTAGGGCGGGCGTTTGTTAATTATGGCCAGCGATTAGTAGCTAGCGTTACCCGGTGTACGTGGGAATGGGATCACGTCACGTACGTTTTGTACGCCAGTAACATACGCCACTAAACGTTCAAATCCTAGACCAAAGCCAGCATGAGGCACGGTACCGTAACGGCGTAGGTCTCTGTACCAGCTGTAATCTTCAGGGCTTAGGTTCATTTCTGCTAGGCGTTCATCAAATACATCTAGACGTTCTTCACGTTGTGAACCACCAATGATTTCACCAATACCAGGCGCTAATACGTCTAGTGCGGCAACGGTTTTGCCGTCGTCATTTAAGCGCATGTAGAAGGCTTTGATGTCTTTTGGATAGTTGCGCATGATGATTGGGCCACCAATGTGCTCTTCCGCTAGGTAACGCTCATGCTCAGAAGACAAATCAATACCCCATTCAACTGGGAATTCAAAGTCCTTGCCGCACTCTTTCAAAATACTGATGGCATCTGTGTAATCCATGCGTACAAAGTCAGAGTTAATCACGTTATTCAGTCTATCAATGGCGGTTTTATCTACGCGCTGGGCAAAGAATGCCATGTCATCCGAGCGCTCTTCTAGTACTGCTTTACAGACGTATTTCAACATGTCTTCTGCCAGCTGAGAAATGTCATCCAGATCAGCAAATGCCACTTCTGGCTCAACCATCCAAAACTCTGCTAAGTGACGGCTAGTATTTGAGTTCTCTGCACGGAATGTTGGCCCAAAGGTATAGATATTAGACAGTGCGCTGGCGTAGGTTTCGCCATTTAATTGTCCTGATACCGTGAGGTAGGTTTCCTTACCAAAGAAGTCTTGGCTGTAATCAATGTCGCCTTTGTCTGTGGTGGGTGGGTTTACCATATCTAGGGTAGACACACGGAACATTTCACCGGCACCTTCAGTGTCACTGGCAGTCAAGATTGGCGTGCTTACCCAGAAGAAACCACGTTCGTGATAGAAGCGGTGGATGGCTTGAGACAGGCAGTTACGCACACGGGCAACGGCACCTATAATGTTGGTTCTTGGACGTAGGTGCGCGTGCTCACGCAAAAATTCAATACTGTGACGCTTGGCTGCCATGGGATAAGTATCAGGGTTTTCTACCCAACCCACCACCGTGATGGATTGTGCGTCAATTTCTAATGATTGGCCTTTACCTTCAGAGGCTTTGAGTACGCCGTTAACTTCTAATGAGCAACCTGTGGTTAGCTTCTGAATATCCGCGTAATTTTCTAAGGTATTCAGTGCAATGACTTGCACGGGATCAAAACAACTACCGTCGTGTACGGCAATAAACGACAAACCCGCTTTTGAATCACGACGAGTGCGAACCCATCCTTTGATTTCAACTTGAGTACCTACAGGATGCTTTCCTGAGAAAACCTCTGCGACAGACATATGCGCCATGAACTAACTCCATAAAGGCTGATTAAAACAAATATTGCTAGACATGTTACTCAGTCAGCGCAACAACACAAGGAAAAATCCGTGTGAGTTTGGATAAATTCTCAATTTTTTATTAAACCACGGGACAAATTAATAATGCCCCTCTGAGAGTGCTTGAAAAATAACCGATGTGAGCTGTGTTAGCTGTTCAGGTTGAATAATAAAAGGCGGCATAATGTAAATCAGTTTGCCAAATGGCCTTACCCATATGCCGTGTTTGACAAAAAATTGCTGGATTTTTGCCACGTCTACGGCGCGTTTAACTTCCACCACGCCAATAGCACCCAATATTCTGACATCCTGCACCATGGGTAAGTGTTGGCATTGCATTAACTCTTGTTGTAACTGCTGTTCAATAGCCGCCACTTGTTGTTGCCAATGATTTTTTCGCAATAGGGTTAAGCTGGCATTGGCTACGGCACAGGCAAGGGGATTACCCATAAAGGTTGGGCCGTGCATAAATACCCCGGGTTCTCCCTGACAAACGCCCACGGCAACATCCTCTGTGCACAGGGTTGCTGCTAGGGTCATGTAGCCACCCGTGAGGGCTTTACCCACACACATGATATCTGGACTAATGCCTGCGTGTTCACAAGCAAACATTTTTCCAGTGCGACCAAAGCCAGTGGCGATCTCATCACAGATCAGCAAAATGTTGTACTGGTCACACAGCTCACGACAACGTTTAAGGTAGTTGGGATGATACATCCGCATACCGCCAGCACCTTGTACAATAGGCTCCAAGATCAGCGCAGCAATGTGATTGTGATGTTGTGCAATGGTTTCCTCAAGGGCGAGGGCATCGTCTGGATTCCACTGTTGCCCAAAAGGGGTTTGTGGCGCAGGGGCAAACAGTTGTTGTTGCAATACACCTTTGAATAAACTGTGCATGCCATTGACGGGATCGCAAGTAGACATGGCGGCAAAGGTATCTCCATGATAGCCGTTGCGCAGGGTGACAAATTTGTGTTTTGCGCTATTTCCCTGACAGGCCCAATATTGAATCGCCATTTTCATCGCCACTTCAACACTGACAGAGCCTGAATCCGCAAGAAATACACGAGACATACCACTAGGGGCTATATCAAGTAACTGTCTACTTAGCTCTATGGCGGGTTTATGGGTTAAGCCACCAAACATCACGTGGGACATTTGTTGTGATTGATTAATGAGTGCATCATTCAATTTAGGGTGATTATAACCATGCACTGCTGACCACCAAGAAGACATCCCATCAATCAGTTGACTACCATCTGAGAGTTTTAAATACACGCCATGGGCGCTTTCTACTGGATAGCAAGGTAAGGGGTCAATGGACGAGGTGTAAGGGTGCCAAAGATGATTTTGGTCAAAACTTAAATCATCTGTTGAAATTTTGTTCATTAGTAAACCCTATTTTCTTTGTGTGGTTGACAAGCGTCATTCTGTGTTTAGACTAAACCAGCATAAATTCTAAGTAAAGGAAGGGTTATGACTGATTTGGGTGTGGTTAGACACGATTGGACCTTGTCGCAAGTAAAGGACTTATTGGCGTTGCCATTTAATGATTTGATGTTCAAAGCACAAACGGTGCATCGTCAACATTTTGATCCTAACTATGTTCAGGTCAGCACACTATTATCGATCAAGACGGGCGCATGTCCAGAAGATTGTAAATATTGCCCGCAAAGTGCTCGGTATGACACGGGGCTTGAGAAAGAGCGTTTACTTGAAATTGAAAAGGTGATTCAACGTGCCAAGGAGGCCAAGCAAACGGGTTCAACCCGCTTCTGTATGGGCGCGGCATGGCGTAATCCTAAAGACAGAGATATGCCTTATGTCATTAATATGATCAAAGAAGTTAAGTCTTTGGGGCTAGAGACCTGTATGACCTTGGGTATGTTGAATACAGAACAAGCACTGATGTTGAAACAAGCCGGTTTGGATTATTATAACCATAACCTGGATACTTCACCTGAATTTTACGGTGAAATTATTACCACCCGAACGTATCAGGATAGATTGACGACCCTAGATAATGTCAGAACCGCGGGTATGAATGTATGTTCTGGCGGTATTGTTGGCTTGGGTGAGAATGTCTCTGACCGCGCAAATTTACTTATCCAGTTGGCTAACTTACCCCAGCAACCGGAAAGTGTACCCATTAATATGTTGGTGAAAGTGGCCGGTACACCGTTAGATAAGGTAGAGGATTTAGATCCCTTTGAGTTCATTAGAACCATCGCGGTGGCAAGACTTATGATGCCAAAATCCCATGTACGATTGTCCGCAGGACGCGAGAATATGAACGAACAGATGCAAGCCATGTGCTTTATGGCTGGTGCGAATTCTATTTTCTATGGTTGCAAATTATTGACCACGTCTAACCCAGACACTAACGAAGATGTCATGTTATTCCGCAAGTTAGGCATTAATGCTGAAAAGGGAAAAGACTATTCCGATGAAGCTCACGAAGCCGTCATAAATGACGCTATTGTGGAAAATAGTACCAAAGATTTATTCTACCAAGCGTAACACTTCATATGGCTTTTGAACACTTAGCGTCAGCCCTGGCAGCTCGTAAAGCCGCTGGCTTATTACGCAGCCGGCAGGTGATTGCGCCATTACAGGGTCGCCAATTTAGCGCCAATGGCCAGCCATTGTTGGATTTTTCGAGCAATGATTATCTAGGCTTGCAAGGGCATGAGGGTGTCAGTGCGGCCTGGGCTGACGGATTGAAAACCTATGGCAATGGCAGTGGCGCTTCGCCGTTAGTGACTGGTTATAGTCAAGCCCACCATGAATTAGAGCTGCACTTAGCCTCATCTCTGCAGCGTGAGGCAGTACTGTTATTCAACTCTGGATTTGCCGCCAATCAAGCATTGTGTCAGGCCTTGATGGCTGATGGCGGCAGTGTAGTTGCAGATAAGCTAAGTCATGCGTCATTAATTGATGGCGCACTGGCGAGTAACGCTAAGCTAGTGCGGTTTCGACACAACGATTTACAACATGCGGAAACCTTACTGAAAAAAGCCCAGGGCCCAACCTTGTTGGTAACTGAGGGTATCTTCAGTATGGATGGAGATGCCGCTCCGTTGACTGAGTTAGCGTCGTTGGCCAAACAATATGACGCATGGTTGATGGTTGATGATGCTCACGGTTTTGGTTGGCTGGGGGATAGTGGTATGGGCAGTGCACAAGCTGCCGAATTAGACCAGCAGCAGCTGCCGGTATTGATGGGAACTTTTGGTAAGGCTGTGGGTACCGCAGGCGCATTTATTGCGGGCAGTCAGGTACTGATTGATTATTTAATTAATTACGGCAGACATTATGTTTACAGCACGGCCATGCCGCCAGCACAAGCGGCTGCTACCTTGAGTGCAATTAAAATATTACAAGATTCACCGCTGTTGAGACAAAATCTTGCAAACAATATTCAGTGGTTTAAACAGTGTGCGGTACAGAAAGAGTTACAATGTTTACCCTCAGACTCTCCCATACAACCCATTGTTTGTGGTGACAGTGAAAGTGCCCTAGCCATAAGTCAAAGATTAAGACAGCAGGGCTTCAGTGTTGTCGCCATCCGGCCACCCACGGTTCCTCAGGGTACCAGCCGATTGCGGGTGACATTAAGTGCTACACAATCTAAAGATGATATTAGTGGTTTGGTTATCGCCATTGCTGACGAAATGAAAAAGGCCTAATTATGCAGTTGAAACAACGGATCGCGGAGCAGTTTAGCCGTGCCGCTGACGCTTATGATCAGGTGGCTGATATCCAAATGGTTATTGCTCAACACGCCCTCAGCTCACTGCCAAATCATTATCAACATATCTTAGATATTGGTTGCGGAACAGGGCGTATAACCCAAGCACTAGTTGCCCACGGTGCACAAGTGACAGGTATGGATATTGCGCCTGGTATGATTGCTCAGGCAAAGCAGCAATATTCCCGTAAAAACCTGCATTGGCTTGAGGGCGACGCCGAGGCTATTCCTCTGGCGGACAACAGCGTAGAGGGTGTGTTTTCCTCAATGGCATTGCAATGGTGTCCGTCATTAGCCACGGCCTTTGCAGAAATACAAAGGGTATTGAAACCCTCAGGAACCGGTGTATTGGCTATTCTTGGTGAAGGTTCACTACAGCAGCTAGCCAAGGCGTGGGATGATCCCAATCATCAACACGTCAATGCATTTCCAAGTCTTGATAGTATTATCAAAAGTGCCGAACTGGCGGGGTTGACGGTTCAGGTAGAACAACGGGAGTTTGTTGATTGGTTTGCATCAGTCAAAGACCTGTTACATTCTATCCGCCGTATTGGCGCGAATGTGTTGGTTAATCCGCAACAGCAGAGGTTTGACCGTCATATTTGGCAAAAACTACAAGACAATTATCAACCCTATTACTGTGCAGATAAAGGCTATCCATTAAGCTATCTGGTTAGTTTTATATCGGTACAAAAACAAGTCTAAGGGAACGTCCATTTATTATGAAACATTGGTTTATTACCGGTACTGACACAGATGTGGGCAAAACCTACGTCACCGCATTACTGATGCAAGCACTACAACAGCGGGGTCAAACCTGTGTTGGTTACAAACCGATTTCCGCTGGGTGTGAGCAAACCGAGCAGGGACTGCGTAATGAGGACGCCTTAGTACTGCAAGCACACAGTTCTGTTGATGTGCCTTATGACTTGATTAATCCTATCGCTTTTGAGCCCCCCATTGCTCCCCACATTGCGGCAAAGGAGGTATCAAAAACCATTACACTGGATAGCCTAGTGGCGGGTGCTGATAGGTTATCTGAGTATACCGTTGACCATGTGATAACTGAAGGTGCAGGTGGTTGGCGACTGCCCTTGGGTAACGGCGAGTTTTTGTCACAGCTGGCAGTGGATAAAGCCATGAAAGTGATTTTGGTGGTGGAGCTTAAACTCGGCTGTTTAAATCATGCTTGTTTGACCGCTGAAGCCATCATCAATGATGGCTTAACCCTAGCTGGCTGGGTAGCAAACGGCAAAAACACCGATATGCTGGTTCAACAAGAGAATATCCAAGGGCTGAAGGACTTGATACCCGCGCCTTTACTCGGTGTTATTCCCCATGATGATGGCACCATTGAAAAGCCTTGGACAGCCTTGGATATTACTCCTCTGTTGTCATCAATTGAGTAAGTTCGGTATTCGCTGAGATCACTTTATTTATGCCTGCCTTAATCAACACGCCATCATGGGCACCAATAAGTTTTAAGGTTTTCCCTACTAGCTTTAATGCACTTCCTTCTCTGATACCAACGACAGGAACCTTGGGTGATAGGGTTGAAAACTCCATTAAACGCTGTTCGCGGGTTTCACCGTTGTGACCTGGCGCTTGATAGTCGCTGTAATGTGGATTGATTTGAAACGGTAAAAAACCCAACCCAGTAAATGATGGCGGCTCCACAATAGGCATGTCATTGGTGGTTTTAATACTGGTACCACAGATATTTGAGCCAGCACTCCAACCAATGTAGGGCATTCCGTCTTTGACTTTGTTGCGGATACTTTTAAGCAGGTCAAATTGATACAGACTGTCTAACAATACAAACGTGTTACCGCCACCAACTAAAATAGCCTCCGCATTTAATACCGCCTGCTTTGCATCGTGATGTTGGTGGATGCCGGTGATTTCCAGTTGCGGTAACGCTGTGCGCACCATTTGGGTATACTCGTCTGGGGTAATGGTCACGCCAGCATAGGGAATAAATAACACGGTTTTTGTGTCACCGAGGGTTTGATTGATCATATCAATGGCGTGAGTCAAATAGCCAGTGTCAGCTTCTCTCGAGCTACTCAACATCAAGACATTGGTATTGCTAGCGTTCATTTTTTATCCCTTGGTTATGTTTGATTATATTGTGACTGTGATAGTGCGGCTTACGTATCGAGATCGTCTTTACCAAAGCGGTAAGGCAATAAGTCTTGCACGCTGTAGGTCTTCTGTTCACCCGTGGTATTGACTAAGTGGACTTGACAATCGTCGGTGGCAAACTCAGCAATTTTTTGTCGGCATCCACCGCAAGGGGGGAGCATATTCTCGTTAGGGGATACAATCACAACCTGTTTAAGATTGCGTTCACCGGCACTGACCATGTTACCAATGGCACTGGCTTCCGCACATTGACTTTCTGGGTAAGAGGCGTTTTCAACGTTACATCCGCTGTATTGCTTGCCTGTGTCTGTTACCACAGCAGCACCGACTTTGAAGTTTGAATAAGGGGAATAACTGTTAGTTTGTGCCTTTTTTGCTAAACCGATCAGTTCGTTAACCGTATTTTTTGAAGAATTGGCCATAATAGCACTCTGTAATTCAAGGTTGGACATTTAAAAGTAAAAACCTCAGTTATTCAAGTTTT
>JBELHI010000087.1:0-9589 GCA_042091475.1 Alteromonadaceae bacterium | reverse complement strand
TAAAATCCCTCGCTGGTAACAGCGTGCCGGTTCAAGTCCGGCCCCGGGCACCATTTATCGCCAGATAAATTCACAATATTCTCCAGCGTAGTTGCGAGAACACTCTGCCCGGGTGGTGAAATTGGTAGACACAAGGGATTTAAAATCCCTCGCTGGTAACAGCGTGCCGGTTCAAGTCCGGCCCTGGGCACCATTTATCTCCTTATCTTAGCCAATTAATATTGAATCTATATTAGGTTTAGTTTAGCCTGTTGATATCGTTTTTCTTCAGTGGGTTATATGGATTTGACACCGTCTCGTATTACTATCGGATTACTGACTGCTGGTGCTGGTACTATTATTTTACTGGCTGGTATTTCATTAGCTATCTTGTCATTAGTCACGAGTACTTATCAGTTTGGCTGGGTTGAATCCGTTATCTACAGTACCGTCGGTATTTTTATATTAGTGGTGTGTCGCGGCTACTTCAAAGCACAGCGTTGGTCGCTGCCTTGGATGATATTATTTTACTTTGCAAGCACTTGTCTCACCGTCCTACAATTCATAAATACCAATACAACGCTGACATCATCAAGTTTTCAGTTACTGCTGTTAGTCGTTTCATGTGCGCTTTGTATTGTGGTTATGCTCTATCTGATTGGTCAGTACAAGACCATGCTGGCTTCGGTCAATAAAAATAACGCATGACGTCAATCACACCACCGGCGTTAATATGACAGACATTCAAAACACAGCAACAATAGTTTGTCATCACTGTGATGCATCATTAACAATTGGGGTCTTGCAGGTTGATCATCAAGCGCAGTGTCCTGTTTGCGGCTCTGTGTTGAAGAGAAGCTATGCTAAAAATGGCCAATTTATTATCGCTCTCAGTATTGCAAGTCTTATTTTTGGCTTAATAGCCTTGTTGTTGCCGTTTTTAACCATGTCAGTCTACGGCAATGCGCAAAGTTTTTCTCTACTGGATACTAGCGTTATTTTATTAGGTTATCAGCACTACCTGTTTTCATCGTTGTTCTTTATCACCATTATCTTATTACCCGCGATATTAAATATTGCACTTATTATTCTTTACAGTAAACGCTACAAGTCTGGACACGAGCGCGCGATAAAAGTATTGCTACGTTTTATCAAGTTTGGTGAAACTTGGGTGATGGCTGATATATTTCTAGTTGCGGTGCTCGTCAGTATGGTTAAAGTCATGGCAATGGCTGATGTCACCTTTGGCTTTGGTTTTTGGTCGTTTTCTCTGTTTGTTATCGGTTCTATAACGGTGCGCGTTCGCGCTAATGTTAATGAATTGTGGGACCTTCACGTACCTGTTGTCAGCCTAGAAATACCAGCAACAGTATCTCGCGCTATTGATGCGAAACTGACTGACTGCAAATGTTGCGGTATATTGAGCTATGAAGCAGATGCATGTCGACGCTGTGGTGCGCCAGTGCGTTTGCGCAGTACACAAATGTTACAAGTTGTCCTAGCATGGGCAATGACATCGCTGTGTTTTTATTTTCCAGCTAACGTGTTGCCCATCATGTATACCGAACAATTTCAAGACAGCCAAGCTTCCACCATTTTGGAAGGCGTTTTTGTGCTTTGGGAAATGAGCTCGTACCCGGTTGCGACGATAATTTTCTTCGCCAGTATTGTGTTGCCGCTAATAAAGATTTTAGCGCTCGTATATCTATGTTATTTTGTAGCTTATAACAATACTAGAACACCTAAAGAAGCTTTCTATGTATACAAAATCATTGAGTTTTTTGGTAAATGGTCAATGATAGATGTGTTTGTGATTGCAGTGTTGGTGGCGTTGGTACAATTCCATGGTTTTGCAGTCATCTCACCGGGTGAAGGTGTTATCTTTTTTGCCGCCATGGTAATCAGCTCTATGCTAGGTTCAAGAGCTTTTGAAGCTAAAATGATATGGGACAAACAATAACTTATGGTACAAAGCGCCAATATAACAAAAACTAACAAGGTGTCGGTCATCTGGGTTATCCCAATCTTGGCGATGGTCATTGGTTTATGGATGCTCCTGCAATACCAATTAGCCAAAGGCATTGATATTGATATTATTGCCAGCGACGCCGAGGGTATTGTGGCGGGCAAAACAGAAATACGCGTGCGCAGTGTGACGGTTGGTTTGATCAAAGAAGTTTCGTTATCAGAAAATAATACCAAAGTGCACCTGCAAGCGAGAATAAACCCTCGCTATCAATCATTATTGAAACAAGACACATTGATCTGGGTCGTCAAACCAAGAGTCGACTTAACAGGGGTCTCAGGTCTAGGTACATTATTATCCGGTTTTTATGTAGAACTTCAGCCTGGTACATCTGCTGACAGTCAGAGCACATTCACCTTACTGCCGAGACCCCCTCAAATTTCAAATGATATTCCGGGTAAGCGCTTTTTATTAAAAAGTGCAGATACCAACGTATTAGAAATTGGAACGGGGGTTTTTTACAATAATTATCAAGTGGGTCAAATTGAAACGGCGCGTTTTGATATTAGCCAACAAGAAATGAAATATGGGCTGTTTATTCACGCACCTTATGATGAATTGGTGACTGAAAGAGTCTTATTTTGGCAACGTTCAGGGGTAGAAATTAACCTTTCTGCCGACGGCGTAAAAGTAAAAACAGGTTCTATTTCACAAATCTTACAGGGTGGTATCGCCTTTCGGGTGCCAGAGCGAGAGAGCAGGGGCGAACTGGCAACTGAGTCAACCGAATTCCCGTTGAGTACGAGTTATGAAGAAGCATTGGAAAGTCGCTTTGACGCGTTTGATTACGTGTTATTGAACTTTAAGGATTCTATCCGCGGCCTCCGTGCTGGTGCTCCGGTAGAATTCAGAGGTATTCGCATAGGTAGTGTAGTTGAAAGTCCAGCTCGTCTAGCTAATGGGGCTGTCTCACTATTTCCGTCAGAGGATTCATCTGGCGTGCCTGTACTGATAAGAATCGAGTATCAACGCATTAATGATGATGCAACGGTTGCTGAACAATATTGGAATAGTCATATCGAAAACTGGGTTGCGCAAGGGTTAAGAGCGAGTATCAAACCGGGTAATTTACTGACTGGAGCGAACTATATAGACATTGATCTCTATCCTGACAGCGAACCAAAACTGGCGACAACGCAATACGGCTACCAAACATTACCGACAATATCGTCAGGCTTCAGTCAAATTTCAAATCAAGTATCGTCTGTGCTGAGTAAAATGAATAATCTCGATCTCGAAGGCAGTATTTCAGACCTATCAGCAACGCTCAACTCAATTGAAACATTGAGTCGCAATATGGACACTTGGCTCAATCAAAGTGAAACCCAGCAGTTACCTTCAGACATGATTGCAGCCATTGATTCCCTACAACTTTCAATGAAAGGCTTTGATAAAACCATGCGCAACTATGACGCTAACTCCCAGTTTATGGTCGAAGTGAACCAGTTGTTACAAGACTTCAAAGATATAAGTCGTCAACTTCGCCCCGTAGCTCGCAGTTTAAATGAACAGCCGAATATGTTGATATTTGACAAACGTTTACCTGCTGACATCAGTCCACCTAAAGGCAACTAATATGAACAAAACGATTATCGTAATTCTCACTTTCGTTTTAACGGGTTGTACGCTGAAACCAGAAGGTTTAAGTTACTATCAATTTAACTACGCTCATCAGAGCCAATTGCCTGCATCGGTCAACCCACAAAAATTAGTGATAGAAAAACCGCGTTTATTAGGGATGTTGAACAATCAGGGGATCGCAATGCGCTACGACACGAACCGCCTAAAAAATGCCAATTATCACCTTTGGAGCGGCGATCCAGGGACGATGCTAATGAATTTAGCGCAATATAGCATGGTGGATATCGACTGGACTGCGTTGACTCGTTTTCAGTTTCAACCGTTATCCAATAGTAATCTTCCTTATTATCAGCTGTCTTGGCAGTTAGATCATTTTAATGGAACTATGGATGGCACGGCAGAGATAGCAGGGCAGTGGCAACTCTATTATCACTATAACGATAGTAGTTCAGTGTTACTTTCGGTGAATAATTTTTCCAGTATAAAATCACTCGACAGTCCTGGTTATGAGAGTTTAGTGACATTATTACAAGACATATGGCGTGAAATTCTAGTCGACACCAAACCGGTATTGCGTCCACACTTAATAACACGTAACTAGGGGCACGAGTCTATGTCATTCGACTTACCTAAATTACTTTTGGCAATGGACAGAGTGCTTATTCAAACTGGCACCATCAATGTCGAAGCCTTTTGTCATGAGCATACTATTTCACCAGATCACTTTTCGGAATTACAGTCCTGTTATCAACAGCAGTTAATGCTTTCGGGCTCTGATATTACCTACGAACTTGGAAATATTGTTGTCAATGGTGCATTTGCAGGACTTTACCAGCACAAAAAACAATCCATAACGACATTTATTGCTGATATTACACAATCAAAACGCATTGATGGCATTGTTACAGGCCTTCAGCAAGCAATCGAGTCGCAACAAGCGATATCAATGATATATACATCGTTATCCAGCGGTTCAAATACTCGCGAGTTTGTACCTCACAGTATGATTAACAATGGAACACGATTACACGTTCGCGGCTATGACCGGAAGTCGGAACATTTCAGAGATTTTGTGGTTAATCGTATCAGTCAAATAAAAACATGTGTTTCACCAGTACCTGAATATGAAACCATCATCAATGATCACCAGTGGAACAGGGTTATTACTTTGCGAATTGTACCTCACCCGCACAATGTCAGGGTAACCACCGGTGTTGAAATGGAATACGACATGGTAGACGGCTGTAGAGAAATCAACTTACGTGCAGCTTTAGTTGGATATTTGCTCAGACAATGGAATGTAGACAGTAGTGAAAACGCGGTGTTACGCGGAGAGGAATATCAACTATGGTTACAAAACAGAGGTCAAACGTTTGATACTGAAAATATGATAATAGCCCCGGGTTTCCAGTTAAACCATTGATTTAAAATATATTAAACGATTCCCAATAATCGTTACGCGTAACCACCCAGGGGATAAGAGAAACACAATATGTCCGACACTCACAAAAAACGCCAACAGAAATTAAAAGAAACCGTTGATCAACAAGTCGCTGCGGCAACAGAGGACAAATCTTTACTGCTCGTTGTGACTGGTAATGGTAAAGGAAAATCTACGGCAGGGTTTGGTATGGTCACTCGCGGTGTTGGCCATGGATTAACTGCCGCTGTTTGCCAATTTATAAAAGGGACTTGGGAATGTGGTGAACGCAACCTCTTATCCAAATGTGGTGTTGAATTCCACGTCATGAAAACAGGTTTTACCTGGGATACCCAGGATAAAGAAGGTGACACCTTGGCAGCGCAAGCCGTTTGGCATGATGCTAAACGATTACTTGCTGATCCAGCTATTGATATCGTAATGCTAGACGAGCTTACTTACATGTTAAGTTATAAATACCTTGATGTTGATGAAGTGGTTGCAGCAATTAAAAATAGACCTAGCAATCAACACGTAATAATTACGGGTAGGGCATGCCACCGTGATATTATAGAACTTGCCGACACAGTTTCTGAAGTGAAATCTGTCAAGCACGCTTTCGAAGCAGGTATTAAAGTGCAAAAAGGGATTGATTGGTGAAACCAAACTGGATTGCTAAAGCACTGTGCGGAATTGCTTTACTGACCGTTTTTAAGACTGTAGCAGAAAAGGCCGTAGACACTTCATCTGATGAAACACGGTTAGTGGTATTGGCACCTCATTTGGTTGAGATCTTATTTTCGCTAGGATTAGGTGAGCAAATAGTTGCCAGTAGCGATTTTGCCGAAAAACCACTAGCGGCGAAGGAAATAGAAAGAGTAGCTGATGCTTTCTACATTAATATAGAGCGGATATTGGCAATAAAACCAGACGCCGTATTAGTATGGCAAGGGGGAACACCATCTGCCCATATACAACAGCTTGAACGTTTTAATATTCCTATTATTACATCAACCATTACAAAACCTAGTGATATGCCGAATGAAATTCGCCGTTTGGGTGGTTTGTTGGGAGTTCAGAATAAAGCGGTAAAAACAGCCAATCAATACCAACAGACGCTGGATGCCGTAAAAGAAAAATATCTCAAAAAAAAGCCCTTATCTATTTTTTATCTGATATCACAGAAACCCTTGATGACAGCGACTTACAACGCCTGGCCCAACTTACTATTATCTTACTGTAACGCAAGCAATATTATCCAAGGCAGCACAAGTGACTATCCATTAGTCAATGATGAAGTATTTCTTAGCTTATCTCCCGACGTTATTGTTGTTCCTGTCAGTGACGGAGCAGGGCAGCCACCACTCAGAAAATTGTTCGCCGATTCCAACGTGATCTCCATCAACGCAGATGCTTTTCATCAAATGACAGTGTCTGGTATTGAGACACTATCAAAAACATGTGAGTCACTACATAGCACTCGCTAGTGGTCTAAAACCTGACAAAGGTTTAGATAGCGACTCCCAGTGAAACTGGTACCGCCGCTATCTTAATGATTACTCTGTAAATACTGGCTCTAAGCGCCATTGGTAATGGTTGTTAGGTGTTTTATCTTGTTCCGCACTACTACTTCCAACATCTAAGTATCCACCTGAGTTAATATTCTTAATTTGAAATACGCCTGTTCCTTGATGCTCAAAAGTCCAATATTGATCTTCAGGCCGATTATTTGTGTCAGTGCTTTCTCGGTCATATTGGAAAACTTCTTTTCCATCACCAGTGTTACCACAACAATTACCGCGAACTTCTAATACTTTAGTATTTGGACTACCAGTATTTCCGCCAATCAGGGCCTGAATTAAGTAGCCTCGACTGGTCGGAAAATCAGTTGCCGTATCGTAATCAATGGCCGAATCTATAACAGCAAACCTTTGTGCTTCTGCATCGGTACAACTTGCCACCACAACATCTGCACGGTTAGACTTGGAGCCATTTTCAATGGCCAGACATTTTGCCGGATCTTTAACACTGCGAAAACGTGTGATCGGATGAATAGGATAAGAACCGTTTGCAGGTCTAAGACGCCCGCTGTATTGATAAGCTTCATTTAACGATTCTTCATTTCTTCCGCGACCCCAACGCGCGTGTTGAATAAAGAAATCTCGGTGTTCACTAACACCAGGCGTATTCTCGCTGTCCGTATAAAATGTGCTGGATACACGATTATTCCTAAAGATCTCTAAGCCGTAGCTATGGTCTTGATAATCGTCACCATCAAGAGAATAGAAAATGACGCTTCCTTTATCCTCATCACTAGTAAAGGCATCAGGTTCATCAACATTTCCGGTGGATACGTCAGCTACTGTAGGGGTTGTTAAATGGGGGGCTACAAAAGCACGAGCGGGCGTGGTAACGGCATTTTGATAATCATCTAATAATTGATTTGACGTACTGTAATTAAATAATACAACTAAAATTTTCCCTCTAAGTTGACCCAGTGTAGGCCATCCTTTTTTATTGACAGCCTCGCGTAAGCTACTGTGCTCACCTTGAACTTCTGATTGTTCAATAAGAAAATCGTCACCTAAATGTTCTACTAACAGGTCATTCAAAACATCACCGTTAGCAGCATCCCAAATATTACTCCCTTTTAACTCCATCCATAATGTAATGACGTGATGATTAGGATAATCGTCGTGAAAGTCACGAATAGCCTTTAAACAATCCGATAACTTGATCCCATCTTGCATCACAGATTCACCTGATAGATGAGCCTTACAATTAGCATCAGTATCGGTACTGGTGTGATAAACATTATAATTTTGCGTACCTGCCTTGTAGATATCTAATTCAATAAGGCTCGAACTATTTTTAAGGAACCCATAAACCCCTTGCTGCTCCTGATCATTAGTATGTTCGTAAGTATTATGTACCCCAGCTTGAAACCATTTATTATAGGGTGTTGAGTCATAATTAGAAGTCACTCTACCTAACCAATAAGTAGAGTAGTAACGCCAACCATATTCACCATTATGATATTCAAGTCCAACTCTCGAATTAATCAGGTCCGTGTCATAGAAACCTTCGAATTGATCCGCCGTTGCGTATAGACTCAACAAAAAAAGCCCCGCTATTATTATTTTTGAAACTTTCATTTTACTTTTAGTACTCCTAATAAAATGTTCTCGCGCCCAACGCCTACAGATAGATATTGGCGATGGCAGTAAGAAAAAAGCTAACACATTGTAATACATGCTAAATTGTTATTAATAACCACCAAGCACTCAATTTAAATCACAAAATATTGTAATTTACGACTGCCAACATAAAAGACAACTGAACATTTTTCCATCTATTTATGGACTGACCACTGAGCGTGTGACGAATGATACCATTCCAATTTACAGAGGCGCCTCAAGAGTAAGCGCGAATTTAATTAAGAATGAATAAAAACATTGAAAATGACATCGTTAACGCATTAACAGCAGTCAACACTAGAAGTAAAGGAAAAGATTAGAGAGTAGGGAAGACGAAAATCAAATACAGCAAACCAGTGATCGACGCTAAATTCGACGACCCACTAAAAATGAGCAGCCCTGGTTGAGTACACCGGAATTGAGTGACACTAGCTTGATAAATTCAACCTCACTAATACCATCATGCTCCCGATATTTGACGATCTCAAAATAATAACTGGCGTAGGATTTACCTTGTCTCGCAAATTCAAGGTAAGGATACTGGCGATAGGCCCAAGTCCCAACCAAATAAAGTTTCATATCCGTAGTGTTAGAAATGCCTTTCACCACAAAGGTATTATCTGAGACCAAAACTAAAGACTCTACATGTTCGCACATTATGCGCTTCATAATCTCCAGTTAAATCTTGTTTAAACACCGTTGAGATGGACGCTCTATCTTTAGGAAAAAGGAAAATGCCAATAGAGTTGTTTGTATACCAATGGTTTCCTTCGGTTAAGCCCTGAATATTATATATCGGTAACCCAAGTGCAGATGTAACTTCAGAGGCATTGTCTATAACGCTATTAGTCTGCAAAAACGGTGAATACAGAATTGTATTATCCGTCATTGACGTTGGAAAATCATGCTCATTAAATTTTACGTCGTAACGATACGGCGCTAACTTTTCGGTAATCAATCGTTTTTGTTGTTCGTTTAGGTATTTAGCGTAGACATAAACATTTGGCTGATTGGCACAACTCTTCATCAACAAACACATAATAAAACACAGAAAAGATTTTTGAACAGATGTGCGATCAAACATTGATAATTTCATTTAACAATTTACAAACTCAATGCTAGCCGAATCGAGAAGTCATGAGAACAATTAAATTGTAACAGCTCACTTAACCATTGTTTAACGATTCAATACAAACCTAGTCGGTAGTCGAAGCTCTCAAAGATAACAAATTAATCCGGCTAAAGTAATCACTAACTTATCCGATAGCACCAGTATATACGGTCAAAAAACACTCAAATCCACCAAATAACAAATATCGCATAATGTATATTATGTTAAATTGAGTATATTGGTAGTAGTTTGTGACAGTCACCTGGCAAGTGTCA
>JBELHI010000086.1:0-9630 GCA_042091475.1 Alteromonadaceae bacterium | reverse complement strand
CAGATACAGATTCAACCACTTCCCGCAGCACCTAGGTTATCAGTATCACAACCAAGCTCCCACGCAGCAGTACTTAACGTTACGGTGACTGCTCAGCCAGTTACTAACGGCGTGCAGTACCAAGTGTGTGAACAACAGAGAACCGGTTCCTCGCATTATACTGACAGGGGCTGTCACACACTTACATCAGGTCGTCAGGTGTCACGAAGCGGGACACCAACCATGACCAGATCCTTTTATAAATCTTACGCTGATCACCAAAAAACCTTTAAGTACAAAGTCAGAGCAAAAAATGCACATGAAATTTGGGGCGCTTTCGCTGAACGTGAAATCACCATTAAGAATCCAGAGCCCAAACCCACAGGTTATGCAATTAGTGGGGCTGCCACGCAATATAAAAAAGTTAAACTAACATGGAATAAGCCCAATCATGGCGTCAGGTTCATATTAGAAAGACGAAACACCAATGGCTCATGGTCAAGGATTCAAGATAACGCTAACACAACATACCTATGGGATAAGGCTCCCATTAACCACTCCTACGTCTACCGTTTAAAGGCATGTAATAGTCAACAACAGTGCGGAGGATATTCTCCCCTTGTAACGGTAAGGGTGAAGGATACGCCTATTGGCACTGCGCCAGCACTCACATTGCATACCCCATACAGAACCGGGGACAAATGGAAATTAACTATGGGTATTGGTCAGGTACCCAATGCCGCAAAATATCGGATAGATGAGAATAACGTCACCAAAAAAAATAATGCGTTGCGTAATTATTCAACGGAAAAAACGTATGGGGACCATAACAGAGAGTTTACCTACTGCGCATCCGCAGTAAATGCTTCTCATGAGCCAGGTCCTAGAACATGCAAGCGTATAAAGGTTAATCACCTAGAGCCCATAGGTCGCCCCACACTAAGCGCTAATAGCTTACAATACGGCACTAACCTGTCTCTAACCTGGGGAGCAGTGCACAGAGCGACTCACTATGAACTTCAATGTTATGAATGTAATGGTAATCAGTGGAGAAATCTCTACAGCGGCACCAATACAAATTACTCATGGACTCATGCAAAGATAAACAAGACTTATCGCTTTCGCTTACGTGCCAAAAATAGTCAGGGCGTTTGGAGTCAATATTCTGCAACAAAAGTAATCAAGGCTGAAGCATCACCACTAACAGGCAGTCCATCCGTCAGGTTAAAAAAAGTCTATTCATCCCAAGACAAGACAACCAAATATTATCAATTTGAAGCATCAAATCTGAGTGGAGCGGCAAGTTATCGCTTGTATGAAAACAATCAACGCATCTCAGAACAAAAAATTCATACCGTTGCAAAACAGTTTCAGCATCACGGAGAAAGTTTTACCTATTGTGCAGACGCGTTAAATAGCTCTAACAAAGCCAGTGCTCGTGGCAAAGGTAGGCAATGCCATACCCTCAAAGTAGACCATGTCCAGTCAGTGACTACTCCAAGTAATGTCCAGCTATCCTTAGATGGTCTTAAAAGTAAGTTGATCTGGAATAGCACAGCAGCACAATTCAGGGTACAGCAAAGAGCCAGTAATCATGATCATAAAAACACCTATGGCCGCGAGCACAATTATCTGGTGGATAAAACCTCTTTCAGTCAGCCCCTGACCTTTGGTAAATATCAATACCGTGTCAGGGCTTGTACTCAGCAGTTTGTGCAGGGTAAGGTAACAGAGGCCCAAGGCTGTTCGGCCCACACTCAATGGCAAAGTATCACAGTGACAGCCCCTCCCATGAGGCTGACAAGCAGCAAACAAAGTGTTAAAAATGATCAACGTATTTACACAATACAAGGTCAAGTAATCGCTGGTGCTAGCAGTTATCATTTATATGAAAAACACCCGCAAAAAAACGAATATAGTCGTGTCGCATCGTCAAATGAGGCTAAATTTCAAATTGCCAAAGGCTATGGTGAACACGGCAAGCGTATTCAATATCAAATAGCGGCAGTGAATGCTGCCGGTTTTGAATCTGCGCGTAGCACTGGTGATAAAGGCATTACAATAACCATTGACAATAGCGAGCCATTACCGGCGAAACCAAGGTTTACTGTGGGCACTGTGTCACCAAAAACCCCACTAGGTCATTTACCTTACTTAGAACATACCAGTGTTTACGAGGTGACATGGACAGCCAGTCAGCCCACCAGATTCACTCATGACTATAAGCTTCAGACACGCAGTAAACCAGACAGCACGGGACAATGGACAGCTTGGAGCCCAGCAAAAACCACCACGTCTAAAGCATTTATGATGACACAACAGGATTTTAGACCTGGTAAATACCAGTACCGATTGTCCGCCTGCAATAGTCAGGGAAACTGCAGTCAAGTGATTGATTCACCTGTGTATCACCATTACGCAAGGGCCATTTTACAAGCCCCAAAACTGACTGTGAAATATGTCACGGGCAGTGCCCATCAATTTCATTTATTGCCCGTGATTATTGATCGAGCGGAAGGCTATACCATTTATCAACGCAATCCACAAAGCCAGCAGCTTACACCATTAGCAGAGTTGAGTGCGGCGAGTATCAAGCCGTCATTTTTGATTGAAAAAGGTTACGCTGATCACAACAATACCTTCACGTATTGCGCCAGCGCCAGAAATACCTATGGCGGTAATAGCCCCGTGGGTAAGATAGAGGATGGTTTGTGTACCAGCGTGACAATAAATTACCCTCAGCCCTTACCAGACATACCGCAAATCACGGTCAATGAGCAGCAGCAAACCGGCCCATACCAGATCCAATGGCAACACAGAGGTGGACATAATCATCAATATCAACTGTTTGGTGGGCAAGGAGACGTTGCCAGTGTTCGCTGGCAAGCACTGGAAACCTATACGCGACCCAACATATCCAGGTTGAGCTATCAACAACAACGTCCAAGCTATGGTCAATACAGTTACAAGGTCAAAGCCTGTAATATTCAAGGAGCCTGTGTTGAAAGTGCGGTGGTTACCGTAGAACATCTGGCACCGTACATCCAGCAAGCGGAATATGTAGCAGATTGTGCAGAAAAGTGCTTGGACATTGCACTCACGGTCAATGGCTTTGATCCGGCTGGCGAACTCAAAATTCAATCCTTGAATACCGCAGATGTTTACACCTTTAAAGGCAATCAACTGCGTTATCAACCTAGCACTAAACGCCTTACCGTAACAACCTCAGATACGCTTTATAACCAGTTTATCGCGGGTGGTTTGCGTTTGCGCTTGGTCAATAAAATACACAACAGCCCAAGCAGTCTGTACCGCCTTAATAGTGCTGGAGACCATGCTTTCAATAAAGACATAAGCCGTCTTGCCTTACAGAAAGGTACGGCATCCATGGGTAAAACCGGCAATATGTATGTTGCGGTAGGGCAATCTCTGTATTCATTAGATACCCGTGATGGCAGCATAAACACTGGCTGGCCTTACACAGTGGGAGGTGAGGTTTCTTCCAAGCCATTAGTGACTACCAATGCTAAAAATCAAGAGCGAATTTATGTAGGCTCAACAGACCATCATGTTTATGCATTCAATGCCTTAGCAGAAAATAACCGGGGAAATACAGGCAGTTTATGGCAACAGGCCACGCGCGGCAAAATTCATGGCTCGCCAATTATTGATAGAGATAGGCAACTGTATGTGGGTTCCATGGACAAACACCTTTACGCTATGGATGCAGAGACCGGCACTTTTAAATGGCAATATGCGGTGCCAGCAGGAATTGCCCTCACGCCCAAGTTACTTGCAGATAATAAAATAGAAGTTACCGCAGTCAATGGTACCCAGTATGTGATTGATAGATCTGCTGTTGGCTTAAGTGCCTTGCGTTGGGATGATATGCAAGGATCTCCATTAAGAAATGCGTTAGATAAGGTGAAAGCAACACCCAAAGGTTGGCTACCTGCTCAGAAACATCAATTGGACGTTGCCAACATTACACGCTTGTTTTACACCATACTCAATCGTGCGCCTAGCAAAGGCGAGTTAGACTTTTTTACCTTCGCGTATCTCAACAATCCAAAAACAATCAGTTTATCAGAGCTGATTAATGCCATGTTAGCCTCTTCAGAAGGACAACAATATTTTAATCATACCAGTGCCCAACGATTTATTGATACATTACTGCAGCACGGCTTCAGCGGACAGTTCCCCTTGCACATTGCTGGAAAAACACCCGCCCAGTGGGTGTCATTACTTGATTCTGGGTCAGAGAGCCGCGCCAGCGTGATTGAACAGTGGATCACCAGTATTAGTTATCAACACCTGACAGAATACGCCACACATAACACCCTTTATCATTTTTATAACTACTGTTATCTCAACAATCATTGCACCTATTTTGCCGACTCAGACGGAGATGGTATTTCTGATGTAACAGAGCTTTCAGTGGGGCTTAATCCCACAAACCCCAATGATGCTCTCATAGCACCGCCAAAGTTACTCGCTAATGCGCCTGAGCTGGGACAATTTACCATAACCGCGAATCACCGAGAGACACCATTGGTATTTGAGTATTTTGAGCAATCCATGGACAACCGCTATAATGCATTACCCGCGAAGCGCTCAAACCAAATAACCCTGCAACGGCAACAGGGGCTGCACAGGTTTTATGCCAAGGCGTGCCGTCAATATAACTTGATAGATACCAGTGGTTGCGGTCAACAATGTCGTGTGAATATATGCAGTAATCCATCAGACATACTCACAGTAGCAATTTCATCAAGCAGCTCAGAAACAGTACCACAGCCAAGTCCCGCGCCCATAGACGTGGCGTCTTATTCAGCGCCCACGTCATCAGATATCAGGCAGTCAGAGCAATTTGAGTATACCACTGGCCAGTTTAGGGTGGCGGAGAGTGGTACCGCGACAATGACAGTGCCCCTTACCTTGCCATCAGGCATTGCCGGTGTGACACCCAGTGTCAGTTTGCAATATCAACATCAAGGGCAAGAGGGGATCATGGGCATGGGTTGGACCCTTTCAGCCAGTTCAAGCATTAGCCGTTGCCGCCGCACCTATGTACATGATGGCTACTTCAGTCCATTCACCATGACAGATTCAGATCCCTATTGCATTGATGGCCAACGTCTAATTTTAGTGAGCGGAATTAACGGGCAAGCAGGCGCAACATACCGCACTGAGATTGACACTTACGCCAGCATTCATCTTGAACACGGACCATACGGATTACAATTTGTGGTGATTTCAAAAGATCACAGTAAAAAAGTCTATGGCGCAACACCAGATAGCCGGTTAGAGCTGATACATGACCAAAACACCGCCACACAGACGTGGTATCTCACGGAGCAATACGACAACGTACGGAATAGCCGCAACAAAATCCAATACCAATATAACAATAGTCAGTACGGCAAAAATGAAGTGGTATTAACATCTATTCAATACAGCGGTCACCGAGTCAACTTTGTATATGATGATCCCCAGCAGTCAGGCTTCAGACGCAGCAGTTATGTTTTAGGTCATCCCTTCAGTCAAAAAGCCCAGTTGGCTCAAATTGATATATCAAACCACAACAGTGAATCTATCCGCAGTTATGGGTTAATTTACTCAAATTACAGCGCCGGACAACGCCGTTTGGATGCTATCAAAGAGTGTCAAACCACGCGGTTACAACGCTGTAAAGCGCCGTTACAGTTGACGTATAACGATATTCAGCCGGTCACAGATTTTAATAATCCCGTTAGGCACTCGCCAGTAAATGATCATGATTTACTTGGCCATACCTATACAGATTTGAACGGAGACGGCAAGAACAGCCTGGTGACTGTGCACTTTGTAAATGATCACAAGCGTAACGGTTCTGAGCATAATAACACCCTCAAGCTGTGTATAGATTACACCTGTGGCAAAGAGGTGTATGTACGTGCCAATGTCAAAGACAACTTTAAGATATTAGCTGTTGATACTGACGGTGACGGGAGCCATCACATTTGGATACGCGGCAAACGAGATGATAATACTTTTTGGACCATTTGGCGGCATGATGGGGTGTCATGGCAGGAAGCCCCGGTACGTTGGTCAAAATGGAATAGAAGTGAGCAGATATTCCAAGAACGGATTAACTTTGGTGACTTCAATCATGATGGGCACCAAGATATATTACTGGCAAACAAAAATGGTTTACACGTTAAACTCTGGTTACCCCTTGAGGGGTATTATGGCGAGCCCATAGCCGTAAGTGTACCGTCTTACACGGGGGCTGAAAATGTTTTAAAACAAGCAGACAGAGACAAAATAAACGTTCAACTCGTAGATTACAACTTTGACGGTATCATTGATGTGATGATGCCCACTTGCATGCACGGAGAGGATTGCGAAAAACCAAAGTCTTATAGTGTATTCCAAACCCGTGTCGTGAAAGGAAAATACGATAACACCTATCAGTTATCATTGACCGATACCTTCGGTAATTATTCGTTAAAAGAATCACCTAGCGTCATCCCAGTGGACGTCAACAATGATGGTTTGATGGATTTCGTTTACCGCAGAGGTAAAGAGTATGTTAGTTATGTGAGCCCCAAAACTTTTAAGGTCGTTAGGACTGAAAAACATTCCTGGTCGCTGGCAATAAATACGGGTGAGCCTGGTAAGACAGGGTTTAAATTTAGAATAAAAAAATTAGTAACCTCTGATGAAAAGGACACTACAGGTCAGCGAGTTAAAAAAATTTATGAGACAGCACCACTCATCGCAGACCTTAATCATGATGGCACGGTTGAAGTTTATTTTAGGGTTGACACTATTAACTATACCGATGATACATGGCTAGGCTTTCAATGGTCAGCCCAAGACAACGTGATTAAACCTGCCCGTAATCTATCAAAACACTTCTTTAGACTAGATCCTGAAGACGGCGACGCGGGTTATTTTGCAGATACTGATCACGATGGAGTGGTTGAATTTGTCAAAGTAACTGATGATAAGATTGAAGTCTCAAGTATTCATTCACCCACAAATTCGCAAACATCATACAAAGGCGCGTTGACGGAATTTTCTCAAGGCACTGCGGGCACCACACAAATTGAGTATGCTCGTATGCATGATCCTGCGGTTTACACCAAAGGACGTCAAGTTCAACCCAGTGCTGTGCGTGTGGTGGATTTAATTTCCTCTCAACCTTTGGTCAAAACCGTTACCTCTGCCGCACCAAGCAGTAATAACCCAGACGCAACGGTCAGTATTGATTACCACTACCATGCAGCTCGCATGCAGTTGGGTGGCCGCGGTTGGTTGGGCTTTAAAGCCATTGAGACCAGAAATACTAAACAACAAAATACCTTTGTGGTACTGACTGAGTACGGCCAACAATTTCCACTCATTGGTATGCCCCTACAAACCACCAAAACCATAGCGGGTGATCCATTACCATTGGCTAAATCTCGTAATCAATACGCAGTTTCCAAGCATCAACCAGGCTTGATAGAAGAGCCTGATACCCAGTATTACCAAGTATATTTGAAACAAAGCCGCGATTGTAAGGCCAGAGTTGACAGCTTGTTTGATGAGTCTAGCCTTTCTGCTCGTTTGTCGGTGGGGGATAGCCTGTGTAGTGTCACAGTTAGCAGTCAAGATGATCATGGAAATGTGGTGAATATGCAGCAGTACCGTTACGCCATCACGAATGCCAATGCTTTCACCCAAACAATGAATATACCCCAGCAATGGTTAGCCAAAACAGATACCAGAAATACTTACCCTACGGACCATTGGGCAAGGCAGTTTGGTCGTCTATCCAGTACCCGGGTGACTCACTACCGGCGTGGAAAGCAACCCATTATGCGTGAGAGCGCGTTTCAATATTATGACCAATATCACGCCTACAGCCCAGGTATGATAAAAGCAGAAGTGGTTGAGCCTCAAGGCGGTTGCGGGAGTTATCTGCGCACTGAGCACAGTTACGATGACGTGGGTAACCCACTAACCAAACAAGTCACCAGCAAACCCAGTTGTGGCTCTGAGTACACAGTGGATCGCCAACAAATATGGGAATACGACAGTGAAGGCCGCTACTTAACCAAACAAGCAAACGGTTTGTTTACCACGGCAACCATTTTACAACGCAATCGCTACGGTCAAATAACATCACAGTTAGACGCCCATGGCGTAAAAACACAAATTCTACATGATAGCTGGGGGAATCCAGTGTACCGCTACCGTGCCACCGGTGAGCAACAACGCACATTGCGCCGTCAATGCGCGCAAAGTCAATGTCAGTATCGCCTAGACAGCTACCAAAATGGAGAATTACTCAAGCAACAATTTATTGACCATATGGGCCGCACAATGACCCAAAAACAACGAGATGCATTAGGTCACTGGCGGCAAACGGATCAGCAATATGACCAATACTCGCGGATCATCAAACGTCATACTGTGGGCATGGATCACAGTATTGATTTACACTACGACGCCCTTGACCGGTTGATGTATCAACAAGATGACAATCTGCCATTAACAGAAATACATGAGTACCAAGGTGCCCAACACAGGGTCACCTTGAGTGACGACAGTATGGGTAGTCAAAGTAAACAAACAGAGCAAAATGACTTAGCAGAAACCCATTCCGTGACAGATACAGAGGGGAACGTACTGACCTATGAATACAATGCCTTAGGCAACAACACCTCAGTTCATAGCAGTGCCGACCAAGCCTTGGTATTTACCAATGGATATGACACCCTTGGACGTCTCACCTCGCGGCAACAAAAACAACGACATCCTTACCAGTACAGACGCAACGCATTAGGAGAAGTGATCCAACAGACAGATGGTAATGGCGTGATAACCACAACCCAATATGATGATCTGGGCCGCAAAATACAACAAAACGTCCAACATGAGCCCAGTATCTATTGGTACTACGCTAACCGTCGTCCACAAGTATTAGCCTATCAACAACAAGGCCCATGGCAACAACACCATTATTATGACAGCCAGGGCAGAGCCATTGGAAGCCTGACACAACTGGATGGAACCACCACGTGTCACAATGCCATCACAGTCAACACCAATACAGCAGATTTGCGCAGTAGTGGAGCCGTACTTGAATCCCCCATTGAGAGCCGCTGTGTGGTGCAACAAGTGTTTTATGACCAATACTCTCGTGTATTCCAACAATTTGATGATTACCGCAGAGCCAACAACGGACAATACACAGAGGCACGTGGGGTACGCCATCATTACCAATACAACCAAGTAGTCAAACAGCAAGAGGCCAGAGAGGGCAGTGCTGGGCGTATCTACCACCAAGTACTCACCACAAACCAACAAGGACAAGTCACCACCTGGCAACAAGGTGAGCAAATACTCAAGCAGTCTTACGACCGTGCAGGGCGAATTGAACACCGCTATCATGAAAAACACCGCATTATTCTTAGTGAACAGTACCAATATGACGTCTTAAATAACCTGACTCAACGCCAGACTTTCCATGACAATCAACAGCTTGGGTATGACAGTCTCAACCGTTTGACCCATGTGAATGGACAACAGCGCTATCACTACACAGCTAACGGCAACCTTGCCCTGAAAGACGGCTGGCAACATGAATACACAGGGCCACATTCAGACATGGTAACG
>JBELHI010000085.1:0-9638 GCA_042091475.1 Alteromonadaceae bacterium | reverse complement strand
GTTGAATCGCCAATACTACTGATTCACGGTGAACATGATGTTGTGGTTTCTGAGAGACAGTCTAAAGCAATGTATAAGGCATTAACGTCAGCCGGTAAATCAGCTCGTCTACTGAGTTTGGATGGTGGAGATCACTACCTGAGTCGAGCAGACAATCGGTTGAAGGCCCTTGAGGCCATAGATCAATTTATTACTCAACACATTGGACATGCCAGTGTCACAAAACATGCTGATTCAAAGGTATCAAACACAAGCCTGTGAATAATAATATTTATTTTCAGAGGTATGATGACAATATGAGCGGTTAATTAGGCGTATTTGCACACGTTTGTGAATAAAAAGTTAATAATAGTGAATATTATTTCTGGTTTTATTTGTTTCCCTTGACAGTGATTAAGCAATACGGCACATTGGTGCCCATGAGAAAAATAAACAGCACCACCACGACCACTATTATGATTACCACACCAAAGGGTGAGTGGGTCGCAGGCTAGTGTAACAAGAATAAATAAAAGCCCGTGACCTGAAAAGGAAACGGGCTTTTTTGTATAACAGAGTTAAGGATTAAGACGTGTGTCGCGTCTTTGAATCTACGTGGTTAAGGAGTATAGGGTGAAGGTATTAAAGTTTGGTGGGTCATCGCTTGCAGATGCAACACGTTATTTATCGGTAAAGGACATAGTATTATCTACTCATGAAACCACTGGCGCTGCTGTGGTATTGTCCGCGCCCAAAGGGGTTACCAATGCGCTGGATAGTTTGTGTCATCAAGCGTCGTTAGGGCAAGACTACACGTCTTTACTCGGCCAACTAAATGAAAAAATTCATGGCATCGTGGATCAGTTATCTGAGCAGTTAGAAGCATTTGATAAGGTTACTTTATCAGAGTACGTTAACGTGACACTTGCTGATCTAGAAAAGCATTTGTCCGGCATGTCATTAATCCAATGTAGTCCGAGCTCCATTACCGCAAAACTCATGAGTACTGGTGAGTATCTCAGTGTTAATATTTTCAGCCATATATTGACTGCGCTGGGACAAAATAACCAGATTGTAGACCCTGCATCTCGTATCGTCGCGTATGGAGATTACCTTGACAGCATGGCCGATGTTGCTGCAAGCAAAGGGTTATTTGCTGATGTTGATACCAACAAAGATTGTGTCTACATCATGCCTGGTTTTGTAGCCCATAATGAGGATGGTGAGAAAGTTACCCTAGGACGTAATGGTTCTGATTATTCTGCGGCAATATTAGCCGCCTGTATAGATGCTGAGTGTTGTGAAATATGGACCGATGTAGACGGTGTTTACAACGTTGATCCAAACCAAGTGAATGACGCTGTACTATTGGATAAATTAACCTATGCAGAGGCCATGGAGTTATCCTATTTTGGCGCCAAGGTATTGCACCCTAAAACCATTGGCCCCATTGCTCAACACCACATTCCCTGTGTCATACGCAATACCCTTAATCCAGCCGCCCCAGGTACCTTAATTAGTAATGAGAAAAGTGAAACTTGGGTTGACGTTAAAGGTATTTCTCACCTTGATAACATGAGCATGGTTAATATTTCTGGTCCGGGTATGAAAGGCATGGTAGGTATGGCGAGCCGTGTGTTTGAAGTGATTTCAAATGCTAATATATCCATTGTACTTATCACCCAATCCTCCTCTGAGTACAGCATCAGTTTTTGTATTCACGACAAGGATGCAGAAGCGGTTCAAGAAATATTGCAAGATGCTTTTGAACTTGAATTACAGAATCAATTATTAGAGCCTCTTGAAGTCCGCAGTGGTTTGTCAGTGGTTTCATTGGTTGGTGATGGCATGCGTCAAGTGAAAGGCTTCGCTGCTAAGTTCTTTGCCTCATTAGCGCAAGCTCGGGTGAACATTGTGGCCATCGCACAGGGCTCGTCAGAACGGTCAATTTCTGCTGTCGTTGAAAGTCAACAAGCGAAAGAATCAGTGAAGGTTGTTCATCAAAATTTCTTCTCTCAACTCAATACTATTGATGTTTTCTTAGTGGGTTGCGGCACCGTAGGTGCTGAGTTGTTGCAGCAAATTGAAAAGCAACAGGGGTTATTACTGGAGAGAAATATATCACTGCGAGTGTACGGTATTGCCAATAGTCGTCAATTGCTACTTAAGCCAAAAGGCATTGAACTATCAAGTGATTGGGCGGCAGAGTTAAGCCAAGCCGACAGCGTATTTAGCCTACCAACGGTCAGTGAATTTGTGCGTGACAATTGTTTGGTGAATCCTGTCATTGTAGATTGTACAACGAGCTCGCAGATTGCCGATGGTTATGTCGACTTCTTAACCGCCGGATTTCATGTCGTCACGCCGAACAAAAAAGCGAATACGGCTAACGCAGAGTACTATCAACAGTTGCGTAGCGCAGCCCAAGAAACTAATCGTCAATTCTTATACGAGACAACCGTAGGCGCAGGGCTTCCGGTTATTGATAACTTACAAAAGCTTATTTTTGCCGGTGACAACTTGCAGAAGTTTGAAGGGATTTTGTCAGGCTCTTTGTCTTACATCTTTGGTAAACTAGATGAAGGCTTTAGCTTGTCTGAAGCGACTGAAATAGCCAAACAAAAAGGCTTTACTGAGCCTGATCCACGAGATGATCTTAGTGGTATGGACGTCGCGCGTAAGTTACTTATTGTAGCCAGAGAAGCGGGCTTAAAGATGGAGCTTGATGATATTGCCATAGAGTCTGTCTTACCAGATGATTTTGATGCTAGCGGCACAGTTGAAGAGTTTATGGCTAAACTACCTGAGCTGAACAGCTTGTACACTGACAAATTAACCAGCGCGAAGCAAAATAAGCAGGTACTGCGATATGTTGGTGTGATTGAAGGCGGACAATGTAAAGTTACTATGCGCGCTGTTGATGCCTCTAACCCATTATACGGTGTGAAAGACGGCGAAAACGCCCTTGCTATTTTTAGTGATTATTATCAACCAATCCCTTTTGTTATTAGAGGCTACGGTGCTGGTGCCGCGGTAACTGCAGCAGGCGTGTTTGCAGATGTGATTAGAACTATGCCGTGGAAGCAGGCTGTCTAGGAGTAGGTTATGACAACAATTGCATATGCTCCTGCATCAATAGGCAATGTTAGTGTCGGCTTTGATATCTTAGGCGCGGCGCTAAAACCACTATCGGGTGAACGCTTGGGGGATTGTGTTTCGGTAACAGTAGCTGAACAGTTTAATGTTACCTGTAGCGGACGTTTTGCGCACAAATTACCTGCTGATCCAGGTCAAAATCTGGTTACCCTGTGTCATGATTTTTTTCATGACAAGCTTGGTGAGATCAATGTTGAAGCTGATACCTTAGCCCTGCACTTAGAAAAGAACCTACCGATTGGCAGTGGACTAGGATCAAGCGCTAGCTCGGTGGTGGCAGCATTAGATGCGTTAAATCAACACTATGGCTGCCCCTTTGATCAGACGACATTATTATTGATGATGGGTGAGTTGGAAGGTCAAGTAAGCGGTAGCGTACATTATGATAACGTTGCACCAGCATATCTTGGCGGCATGGTACTGATGACAGAACAATCACCAGACGTGGCAGTAACGTTACCGGTATTTTCTCACTGGCATTGGGTGGTTTGTTATTCCGGACTGAGCGTTTCAACCGCCGCGGCACGGGATATTTTACCAACACAGATAGCCCTCAGTGATACTATTGCCTTTGGACGCCAATTAAGTGTGTTTGTGCATGCACTTCACAGCCAAAATGAGTCATTAGCCGCAGCTATGCTTAAGGACGTTATCGCCGAGCCGCACCGTAAATCACTGCTACCAAAATTTGACCAAAGCCGTGATTTTGCAATGAATCATGGTGCCTTAGGCTTTGGCATTTCAGGCTCAGGCCCTACGGTATTTGCGTTGACAGATAATGCCGATGATGCAGAAGTAATCGCTCAATGGTTAGAACAAAATTATATACAGAATGAAGATGGCTTTTGTCATGTTTGTCAGTTGGATGAACATGGCGCAACGCCAATTAAGGGGACAAAGTGAATTTATTTAATTTAAAAGTACCTGCTGAAACAGTGAGTTTTGAACAAGCAGTGAAACAAGGACTTGGGCAACAAAGAGGGTTATTTTTCCCGGATTCTATTCCCCAGTTTGATGATATTGACGCGGTGTTAGATATGCCGTTTGTGCAACGCAGCGCTCACGTATTGTCAGCGTTTTTAGGTGAAGAACTGGGTAACGATGTGGTCTCGTCGCTGGTGGAAAATGCATTTACCTTTGATGCACCATTGAAGAAAATTACCGACAGTATATATAGTTTAGAATTATTTCACGGACCTACCTTAGCGTTTAAAGACTTTGGTGGCCGTTTTATGGCCCAGTGTTTATCCCATTTGTCTGACGGTCAGCCAATTACCATACTGACCGCTACCTCAGGCGACACAGGAGCTGCGGTTGCTCACGCATTTCACGGTATTGAGAATATAAATGTCGTGATTATGTTTCCAAAAGGTAAAATCAGCTCGTTACAGCAGAAGCTATTTACGACCTTAGGTGACAACATTCACACCATTGCAGTTGATGGTGACTTTGATCAATGTCAGCAATTGGTTAAAGACTGTTTTGATGATCCAACCGTTCGCCAAGGGATCCATTTGAATTCAGCTAATTCAATTAATATCAGCCGTTTATTAGCACAAGTTTGCTACTACTTTGAAGCCGTGGCGCAATTGCCGAAAGCCCAACGTGAACAGTCTGTGTTTTCCATACCCAGTGGCAATTTTGGTAATTTAACGGCCGCTATGATTGCAAAGTCAATGGGCTTGCCAATAAAGCGTTTTATTGCCGCGACAAACCTGAATGATACCGTCCCCCGCTATTTAAAAACTGGCGAGTGGCAGCCTAAGTCAACGGTCGCCACCATGTCTAATGCAATGGATGTGAGCCAACCTAATAACTGGCCACGAATTGAAGCTCTAGTAGAGCACGGTTATTTAAGCGGTGATGTGTTAACCGGCGATTGTGTTGACGAAGAGTACACTCAGCTGGGAATGAAAAAATTACAACAACTGGGTTATGTCAGTGAACCTCACGCGGCAATAGGTTACAAAGCCTTGTTACGTGAACTTACAGATGATGAAGTGGGGATCTTTCTTGGTACTGCACATCCAGCGAAATTTCGTGAGACAGTAGAGAATATACTGGGGCAGCCTATCAGTTTACCCCAAGTATTAGCAGATGCTTCTAGTCAGCCATGTTTGGCTATTGATATGGCTGGTGACTATGAAGTTTTAAAAGCGCATCTACTGGCTAAGTACAGTTAATGAAGACTGATTGGCAAACCCTGTTCACGGTAGAAAAAGACAAACCGTACTACGGTGAACTGCAAGGTTTCATAGAGAGTCAACGTGATAAATGGGAAGTCTACCCGCCTCAAGAGGACGTCTTTAATGCCTTTAAACTAACGCCTTTAGCTGACACAAAGGTGGTTATTTTGGGACAAGACCCGTACCACGGACCAGGACAAGCTCACGGTTTGAGCTTTTCCGTTCCTGCGGGTTGCAAGTTCCCGCCATCTTTGAGAAATATGTTTAAGCAATTGAGTCAAGAAATAGATGATTATCAGATCCCTTTGTCCGGTGATTTGACGATTTGGGCAAAGCAAGGGGTATTACTGTTGAATACGGTGCTTACTGTATCCCAAGGACAGGCTCACTCTCATGCCGGTCAAGGTTGGGAAACCTTTACCGACAGGATTATTCGCCATGTGAGTGATTCAACCGCAGGCTGTGTGTTTTTGTTGTGGGGCGCCCACGCAATCAAAAAGCGTGTGTTAATATCGTCTGATAAACACCATATATTAACAGCGCCACACCCGTCTCCACTGTCAGCTCACAGAGGATTTTTTGGTTGTAACCATTTCACTCAGGCCAATAATTTACTGATGTCAGAGAATAAAACTCCGATCAGTTGGTAGATTACACCAGCCTGGTTGAGGTCATTCAGTTACAATGCGTCAGTGAGCTTGGTGTTTGCATTTAGGTCAAACATATCAAGCTCGTACAATTCTTTTTGTAGCTGGTAGCGATCTTTGATTGCCTCAATTTCCCGCCACTTGCGACTAGACTTCCCTTTCTTTTTACCCAACTTCTTTTCTACGTTTGTATTAATATTATTAGTATTGTCCATGGCTAAACTCCGTTATTCACCAATGTTACGAATAGTTATATCACACGTTTTAAACAGGATATACTTATTTCTTTACCTTTTGTTTACAAATTGTGGTGGTTAATTGAGCGATTAATAGTAAGTAGTTAAAAGCATCAAGGCTATGTTTAAAGATATATATCAAGACGGCATTACAAGGGTGTGTAGAATTTGTTTATTATTTTGTTTAACGATGTTTTTTTTCCTGAAGCTCCACAGCGTATCCCGCGCTACTCGTGCCGCATCTTCAACATCAACAATGGGCGCTGGATAATCTTTACCCAAGGTGAAATCTAGCATAGTCGCTTCAAGTGGGGGCAAGAGCCACGGACTATGGCGCAGTTGTAACGGTAACTTTTTTAGTTCAGGACACCATTTTGTTATAAATAGGGTGTCTGGGTCTTGTTTTTCTGATTGTCTAACGGGATTATAAATTCGCAAGGTATTGACCCCCGTGACGCCTGCTTGCATCTGAAACTGAGGGTAGTGAATTCCGGGTTCAAAATCCAAGAATTGTCTCGCCAAAAAATGAACTCCTCGTCGCCAATCCAATTGCAAGTGATGGCATAAAAAACTGACTACCATGGCACGCATTCTAAAATTGAGGTAGCCGGTATGATGTAGACAGCGCATGCATGCGTCAACTAACGGCACCCCGGTTTGCCCGCGTTTCCAAGCCATTAGGCGTTGCTCGCTTTGGCTATCAGAATGATACGGGAATTGATTATAACCGGCGTTGATATGGTTAAACTCCATTTGATAAAAGCTTTCCATTTTTTGCATAAAGTGGCAATGCCAATGCAAACGTGAGGTAAAACTTTGTAAGGTGCGCGACCAGCCTGTGCCGCTGTGTTGTCGGGTATATTGATACACTTGTTTGAGGGACAGGTTGCCCCAGGCCAAGTAAGGTGACAGCCGCGAACACGACTGTCGGCTTAACAAGGGTTTTGAGATATTCTTTTGATAATGCTTGCCCCGTTGTTGAAAGAAATTTTTGAGGGTGTACCAGCCGCGGTCTTCACCTCCGATTTGAAAGTTTTTCGGTTGTTTGAGCCAGGCTTTAGGCGGGTTAAATATCCAGGGTGACAAACCAGCATCTGCCATATGCCATTTTGCTTGTTGCAAGTCAGGATCACAGCAATCCTCTTCCATTGTGCGGTGCCAATGTTTCTGCCAGTCTTTTCTATGGCTCAAGCCTCTTACTACAGCACCCGTGGGTGCTTCATACCAAGCTATCTTTTGTTTTGCACACCACTGCTTAACCAACTTATCCCGCTTGAAGGTTTGGTATACGCCAATTTCTTGATGACTGTAGAGACCTTTTATCGTTGCAACGCGAGCAATACTGGAGAGGACGTCGGTAGCAGCACCGACACAAACTTCGATACGAGTGTTATGGTTCTCTAGTTGCCGATTCAGCGAACTAATGGATTGCTGTACAAAGCGCCAATGGCGAATATCATAATGGGGATCTGCAATAAGCGTTGGCTCGACTATGTACAGTAAAACAATGGGGTATCCTGCACCAATCCCTTGGGCCAGAGCCTTGTGGTCACGTAACCGCAAGTCTCTTTTAAACCAAACAATGGATATTTCTGGTTTCATGGGGCAGTAATTGGCCAGTCTACAATATCCATAGAGTCAAGGGCTATATGGCTGTCTTGTTCGCCCTGCCAGCGGTTAATGAAGCGGTGTTCTGGGTCATAAATTTTGGTTTGTTTTGCGAGATCGAATTGACGGTGAGCTCTAGGATCAGCCCCAACGCCTGCTAAGTACTGCCAGTTTCCCCAATTACTAGCAACGTCGTAATCAATCAGTTGTTGTTCAAAATATGCCGCACCAAAACGCCAATCCAACTGCAGTTCATGGACAAAGCAACTGGCAACTAACTGTCTGCCACGATTTGACATGTAGCCGGTTTCATTCAGTTGTTTCATACAAGCGTTGACGATGGGGAAGGGCGTTGTACCATTGCACCACCTAGCAAACCTTTCAGGGAAAAAACTGGTATTTGGCGCCGATGATTTTATTCCTGCAAAGGCAAACAATTGTTTACCGTGACGCTTTGCGTACCAGTGAAAGTACTCACGCCATAACAGCTCAAATTTCATCCAGTAGGTGGATTCATTTTCTACCCACTTCTGCTCGTAGCGGCTAATGCTGTGCCAGGCGGTTCTTGGTGACATACATCCATTACTGAGCCAAGGCGAAAGTTTACTGGAGTACTCTCTGCCGTCTAAACCATTACGAGTAAGCTTGTACGTGTCAATCGCGTGAGTTGTGTGCAAGAAAAAATTAAGTTGCTCAAGTCCGGATTGCTCTCCACCGCAGAAATAATCAACGACTGATGCGCTGCCCTCTAGCGGATGAGATTCAATTAGTGACGGCGGCTGCGGTGGTAACAAATCGATAGCAACTTGTGGGGGATCTACCTCTAGTTTCTCAGCAATTTTACGGAATTTGGAAAAAGAACTTGGTAAACTATCTAACTCAAATGGCAACTGCTCAGATGCGAACAAGGTGCATGCACCGCGTTCAGCATAACGCACGCCCTTACGAGCTTCTTGCAGTCTGTGCCACGAGTGAGTTTCGTTTAAGCCATGGTGGGGAGTCGTTGTGACCGTGCTGACCTGATGTTGGTCTATCAGCTTTGCAATACTAGCTGTGCTGTTGCCGTATACCACAGTCAAAGAATTCCCCATTTTACGCAGGCTCGAATCCAGTTCCATTAGACTCTGTTGTAAAAACTGCCACCGATGATGCCCCATAGGTTTGCATTGGTGTTGGTCGGCAACGAACCAAGCGGGCTCGACAACGAATACGCAGAGCAGCTGCTGTGCGCTGGTCGCGGCAAGTTTCAGGGCTGGATTGTCATTTACTCTAAGGTCGTGGCGAAACCAATGTAATGCTGTCACGGTGATGTACTCTCTAATACGGACTTTCTTTGTAAGGCATTTACGAGGGCGTAGTTGAAAAGATCACTCGTTGCCATTGTTGCAAATGCGAACCTTGCGACTTTAAGTTACCTGACTGACCTGTTCTATACTCAATAAGATATTTGGGTAATAAAATTTAAATAATACTAAACCAATTATTTGGAAAATCGGTATTACAACACCAAAAGGAGAAGCTATGTCCCGTTCGTTATTATGGTTTAGGCAAGATTTAAGATTAAAAGACAACCCAGCCCTCGTTGCTGCATCGTTATCTGACGATGTGTTACCCGTCTACATCATCGACGATACCCATAGCGAGGATATGGCGCTGGGCGAGGCTTCTGCTTGGTGGTTGCACCACGCATTGGCATCACTACAGGCAGACATGGCGGCGAATATCCTTGTTGTGAAGGGCGACCCAGCAGCGGTAATACCTCAATTGGTTGCTCAATATGACTGCTCTGACGTACATTGGAATCGTTGTTATCAGCCGTGGCAGAT